>JAILGY010000061.1:0-5429 GCA_024696325.1 bacterium
GACAAATCCGGGCAGCCCGTTTTTACGTCTCCACAATGAGAAACGACACGTTGTCCCGGCACTCTTCTCCAAGAGCGATCAGCTTTTGGGCCAGCATATCCGCGGCTTCGGAGGCGGAATGGCTCGCCACGCAGGCTTCGAGATCATCAATGGAAAGAGCCTCCCACACGCCGTCGGAACAGATGAAAAAGCGCTGTCCCTCCTGCCCCCGGGAAAGCTCGCGAAAGGAAACTTTCAAATCGGCGGAATTCGCCGAAACGCAGGCAGTGATGATATTCTTGCGCGGATGGGTGCGCATGCCCTCCTCATCAAGCTCGCCCTGATCGTAGAGATCTTGGACAACCGAATGGTCGTGGGAAAGTTTTTCGAGATATCCGGTCTGACAGCGGTACACCCGGCAATCCCCGCAGTTGAAGACCAGCAACTCCTCTCCGTCCCCATCTCCGCAGAAAACCAGACCGGCAAGCGCCGCTCCCATGGAGGACAGTCCGGCGTTTCCGGCAACGGCGCCGGCAATGCGCTGCACGGCGTCCTGCAGAATAGCCTCGATCCGTTCCTCTCCTCCCTTCGCGGAAACCCGCCAGGCATCCGCCGCTTCAAGAAGCGACGCCGCGACAAGCCGGGCAGCCAGTTCCCCGCCCTCGTAGCCGCCCATGCCGTCAATGACCGCAAGGCAGCCGCGCGCGGTTTCGGCCTCCACCTCAAGCGGAGCGGCCATGCTGCACCCGGCCACAATATTCCCTCCGGCAAAGAGCGCGTCCTCGTTGTGATCCCGCACCGGTCCCCGGTTACTGTACATGACGATCCTCATGGAAACCTCCTCTTCCCAGCCCTTCTACTCCCTGACCTTCAAAATGCAGGAACGCGACAGGGCCACCGTATCCCCCGCCTTGACGGGACCCGTCTTTCCCGGTTCAAGACGGCGTTCGTTCACCCAGGTGCCATTGGTGGAGCCCAGATCCTCAATGGTCCAGGCATCATCCTCATTACTGTACACAAGGCGCGCGTGACGGCGTGAAACGGTTTGATAGGCGTCAAAACAGTTTTTGCCTTCCGCTTCCCTCCCAAGAACCGCTTCGTTGCCGACGGAGAAACTGACTCTTCCATCGGGCGTTTCGAAGTACAAAAGCTTTCTCTTTTCAACCTGAGTAGCATCGGGATTCTTCTCCGGTTCGGCTCCGGGTTCCGGCGCATCGGAAGGCTTCGGCGCCGGAACATCCGGATCGGTTGGATTGACGGCGGAGATATCCACCATGCACAGCTCGCACATTGTCGCCGTCAACGGGTTTTTCCGCCCGCATGACGGGCATACCTTGACCTGCGCCATTTCCTATACTCCCTTCCCTATGTTTTCCCGCCAGGGGTCCTCCTGACGAGGAATGCCGATGAGATAACGTTCCGTTCCCTTGCGGACAAGCTGCATCCGGCGCTCCCGGTCCTCGCTCCACACTTCGTAGATATCGCGGTACTCCTCCCGAAAAATCGTCAGCGTCTGGTTTTCCGAGCCTTTCCACGGCGCGGGCGTCGCCGCGCCCTCAATGTAGGGTCCATCTATCAACGCGGCGACACGTTCCGGCAATTCGGGGCACATCACAAGGATTTTCTCCTTCGGGTAGCCCGAATAGAGCAGGATGTCCCGAATTCCCAAAGCATTGAAGCGCCCAAGCAGATCGAGCAACGCATTCTGCTGATCCAGCGGCTCCCCGCCGGATATCGTCACCCCCGGGCGCTCCGCCAGCGCCGGCGCCAGCTCCTCCATCAGCGCATTCAGAGAAATGGAGAAGCTCCGGTCGAAGGGCTGGTTTTCCGGCGCAATACAGCCCGGGCAGTGAATGGAGCAGCCCTGAAGCCACAGGCCCAGCCTCCGCCCCGGCCCCAGCGTCACCACCGGGAAATGCCAGAAACGCAGCAGGAGATCATCAGCGTTCCGGATGGATTTCAAAAGGTCAATCTCCAGCCTGTTTCATCCCGACTGATGTCCTTCACCTCGATGCTTCCGCCGCTGGCTACGGGATTTTCGAAGAGCGCCTTAGAGAGCGGGTTAACCAGCAACTCTTCGATGCTGTTGCCCACGCCGCGGCCGCCCATCGAAAGGTCGCTGCATATCGTATCCAGAAGTTGCTTGCGCGCCTGTTCCGAAAGCGTCATCTCAATACCATGCGAATCCTTGAGGCGGAACAGGAGGTTCCCCAGCATCTTGTCAAATATCTTTTCCGCAGTCTTCGCGCGGATGAAGTCAAAAACGACGATATTCTTGCCGATGCGGTTGAGAAGTTCTGGCCGGTTGATCTTATAGCGGAAAAAGCTGTCGGTCGCTTCCAGAATCTTCCGTTCCACTTCCTCGTAGGGCATGTCCGGCGTCACGATATGGCGCTTCGTCCCGTCAGGCATCTGTTCGGAAACCCCCAGGTTGCTGGTGAAAACGATGAGGCTTTCGGAGAAGTACACCGTCTCCCCGCGTCCGGAAGTCAGGCGGCCGTCATCCAGTATCTGCAAAAACATGTCGAGAATCTTGGTATGCGCCTTTTCCACCTCGTCAAACAGCACGACCGAAAAGGGATTCTGTTTGATGGCATTGGTCAGCTCACCGCCCACGTCGTAGCCCACATAACCGGGCGGTGCGCCCACCAGACGCTGATCCGCGTGTTCGTGGCCGAACTCGCTCATGTCAAAACGGATGTAGTTGGTGGGCGAACCAAAGATCAGTTCCGTTATCGCCTTGGCCATCTCGGTCTTGCCCACGCCGGTCGGTCCGGCAAAGAACAGCACGCCCTTGGGCTTCTGGCTGTAGCGCGAAAACTGCGCACCGGAAAGACTGTACACGGATCGTTTCAAGGTATTGGCCACATGCCGCACGGCTTTGTCCTGCCCCATCACGCTCCTTGAGAGCCGCTCCTCGGCATTGCGGACACGATCGTGATCCAGTTTTGCCCAGAGGTTTTCCATGATGCCCAGCTTGTAGCGCCGTATGGCCTCGCCGATATCGTTGAAGCGTAGGCCTTCACGCCGGGACATCTGGACAATGGCTATCAGTTCCGAGGCGAAAAGCCCGTTGGTCTGCGTGATGAAAAGCTGGATGTTTTCCTTCCGCTGCTCTTCGCTGGCCGCTTCGTATCCATCTATCCGGGGCGCAATGGATTCCACGATATAGCGCCGGATGTCATTATCCGGCTTGGGAATGGGCAGGCTGCGGAGACGCGCATTGTTGAGCGCGTACCATGAGGGCAGATCGTTTTCCTTGTCCAGTATCCAGAAAAGCGGGGAATAGAGCGCCGTCAGGGACTCCTTCTTTTCCTCCTTCGGTTCTTCCTCCGGCTTCACCTTTTCCGCCTCCGCCGGTTGCTCCCCCTTGTCCTTTTCTTCCGCCGGGGCTTCCGGCTGAACCAGGCGGGGCGCCGCTTCATTCATCAGGCGGAACATGCGGTAGAAAAAGTCGTTGACGTCGTTGCCGCCTGCCGTGCTGCAGATATCGGGAATGCGCGAGGCGAAGTTCAGCAGCACCGCGCAGTGAATACCGGGCGCCTTGACCAGCTTTTCAATGGCTTCGGCGGCCTTGGGCAAAGTGGCTTTGGCCTCTTTCCCCTCGCCGCAGTCCAATCCCGTCAGTTCTTTCAGCTTTTCGGCATCCCCACCCGGCATCAGGGTAAAACCGGCAAGCGGCTCGTATTTCACCACCAGGGTATAGCCCTGTTCCCGCAGGGTGGTGTTCAGGAACATGTCCATCTTCAGGGTTGTAACGCTGTCCTGCACCTGTATGGGGTAGACATCGTGAATATTCCCCCACAGCACAAACTGCGCCTTGGCGGGCAGAAACCGCACCAGCTCACGGCTCCACTTCGGGCTGAGCATTTTGGGCTTTTCCTTGTTCAACAGTTGTGTTGGTTCCATATGTTCTTATCCTTTTTCAGTCACGATAGGTTTCTTTCCCGCAAACGCTCCTGCGGCCGCTCCGCACCTGCCGCCTGTTTGCGCTGTTTCCGTACCGAAGCATCAACAACAACATCCAGCGGCTCTTCGCCCGGTTCCCTGCGGAAAATATCCTTGACAGGCAGTCCCTCTTTCGCCAGCGCCTCGTGGATCTGTTTCAGGTTGGCGCACCACTTTTTCCCCACCTCAATATCCGCCTGTTTCTGATATTCCGAAACGGAAGCCTTCTCCTCCTCGCTGCCCACGACGCGGACAAGACGGGTGGCGATTGTTCCATCCTGCCCAACCTTGACCCGGACCCGATAGCCCTCATAGGGTGTTGAAAGCATACGGACCTCACCGGCCTTCAGCTCGACCGGTTTGCCCTCTTCATCCATAAGCGTATAGCCCATCTGGCTGAGCGTGCGCTCCACCTTTTCGGCAAGCAGGGCGTCCGTGATGGCCTCCATCTGCTCCTCAAAGACCTTTTTCACATCCCGGTAAACCCCATTGTAGGCCTCGCGCGTCACAACGGGGGCAAGCAGCAGCTCCTCCATGCGCCGGCACAGTTTCTCCGTCCCTTTCGCCTTGCGCATCGGCGGCAGGAAATCCCGCATATCCCGCTTGAACATGTCTGTCAGGACGGCGTTTTCCCGCAGGCGTCCGTAAGCCGCCTTGATCTGTCTGCGGATCAGCTTCAGCCGCTCCATGCTGGCTCCCCGCTTCGCCTCAACAACCAGCGGTTTGAGCCGTTCCGCCTCATCTTCGTCGAAAAAGGCGAGACGCTCACCGAATTCGCAGATATCCGCCACCAGCTCCACGCCCGTCGCGGAATCCTCGTCTTCCGAAGGGCTTTCGCCAGGAGCTTCCGGGATGAAAACCGCCTCTTCCACCAGATCATCCAGCGAAAGAGCATTGGCCTGTGCGATTTCAGCGGCCAGCTTGTGGGTCTTCGCTTTCAGTGCTCCGATTCTTTTGGCCTGTTCCTCAATGGAAAGATGACCGATACTTTCGCCCTTCTCCTTGCGCAAGGCTTCCAGCTCCTCCGCAAAGCCCCCGGGAGCCTCCCTGCCCAGTTTCTCCAGAAGCTGCGCCAGATCATCGCTCCGGGAATCCAGCATCTTTTCATCGGCCCGCGCGGAGAAGATCTTCTGCCTCAGATCGCTCACGGCCTTTTCCGCCGCCGCAATGTCGTTGTCACGCATGGCCCGCAGCCAGGACGACGCCATGCCTTCGAGCGAAGCGGCAAGCTTTTGACGCTCCGGGACGCTCCGCACCTGCTCAATTTCCCCCTGAAGTATCTGGCGGGTCTGCTGCCAGGCCCGTTCAATACTCCGCTGGCGTTCCTCCTCCATGCGGCGCTGCCGTTCTTTTTCTTCCAGCTGACGTTGGCGTTCCTCTTCCCTGAGGCGCTGCCGCTCCCTTTCCTCCGTCTGGCGCTGGAGCTCCTGTTGATGTTCCTCCCGTCTCCGGCGTTCCGCTTCCATCCGCCGCTGCTGTTCCCGGGACTGAGCTGCCATCCT
>JAILGY010000110.1:0-19555 GCA_024696325.1 bacterium
GCGACGCAGAGCCGGCAGATGACGCCCGACGCGCGCCCAATGCGCCCCTGCGTCACCTCCATCCAGACGCAGTGTTCTTCGTCGCAGTCCACAAACAGCCGCAGGGATACCGCCAGTCGTTCCAGCCTTCCCGCCGCGGCCGACACATCCACCAGCACCGCCGCCAGTTTCTCCCCTTCCAGATCCCCGCAACGCTCAATCAGGCCGCGCAAGCCCTTTGCAAGCGCGCAGGTATCGCTTTCCAGTTCCAGCACCTTTTCGCGGATCGCCTCCCAGGCTCCGGAAACGGCAAAGGCACCCGTCACGCGAAGGCGCAGATCTCCCTGGGGCTGCTGCATAAATTCGCGCACCCGGAAAGCCACGTCTTCCAGCGTTGAAATCGCCTTTTCCCGCAGCCTGTCGCCTCCCTTCGCCAGTTTTTGAACCGTTTCGAAAAAATCAACGTAGAGCGCGTTCTCCGACGACGGAATCAGCATGGAAAGGCTGTTCAGCAGCCGTGGCAGAAAACCCGCGTCAACCTTGCGGGGATGGCGCAAACGGTTGAGCAGCCGCACAAACCCAAAACGGGTCACCTCACTGGAGAAGAAACGGGTCGCCCCGTCTTCCAGATGATGCGCCTCGTCCAGAATCAGCCGGGTGCTGGCCGGAAGCAGCGCGGTAGCCGAATAGTTGCCGCTCTGCGCGCGGATGGCCAGATCGGCCAGCAGCAACGCATGGTTGACCACCAGCAGATCCGCCTGCGCGGCCAGCCGCCGCGCCCGCTGCAGAAAGCAGTCGCCGAAAAAGGGACAGAGCACATGGAGGCACTGATCCAGTTCACAGCAAACTTCCTCCCAAACCGTTTCCGACGGCGCAAACGGCATCGAAGCCCGTGAACCATCCCGTGTTTCCAGGCTCCATTCGGCAATCCGCTCCAATTCCGTTTTCTGCGCATTCTCCAGCAGGTCCGGCTCCTGCCGCGCATCCTCCAGACGCCGCCGACACAGATAGTTGGAACGCCCCTTGAGAAGCGCGGCGCGGAACCCGACGCCGCTGGCATGGCGCAGCAGGGGAATATCCTTGGAGATCAGCTGTTCCTGCAAATTGATGGTATTGGTCGAGACAATGACCCGCTCCCGGTTGGAGGTACTCCAAAGCACCGCCGGCAGCAGATAGGCCAGGCTCTTGCCGGTGCCGGTGCCGGCTTCCACCAGGGCCAGCCGATCCTGATTGAAAGCCTCCGCAACCGTCAGCGCCATGCGCAACTGTTCCGGACGTTCCTCATAACCGGAAAGCGCGGCCGCAAAGCGGCCATCCGGAGCGAAGCACCGGCCGATCGTTTCCAAATCCAGAGGAATAATCTTACTTTGCGGCAGTGGTTCCACAACTCTGTACACATTGTTCACAGAGTTGTCCACAATATAGAAGGCCACGCTCAAGGTCGCCAACTGTGCGGCAATACTGATATCCGGCGAAGAAGGCCGCAGATCTCCGGAGGGATGGTTGTGAATAACGACGCCCCCCGCCTCGCAACGGGCGGCAACCGCCGGGACAGCATTATGCGAACCGCGGGCCGCGACACTTACCTGTGCAACCTGCGCCCTTTCGTTCAACGTGCCGACAAAAAACACCTCGTTGCCGTTTGCCGCGGCAATTTCCGAGCGCAGCTCATGGACAACATCCGGCGTAAAGGTCCGCTGCACCTGTCCTGCACTCTGTGGGGAAGCCGGGGGCACGCTCAATCCTTTTCAAGAGGGGCGCAAAACGCCTCATGGGAAGGGCAAACCGGAAGCGTCATCTCGATCTCTTCGATGCGCCGGTCGGAAAGCTTGGCCACCCGAAACACAATGTTTTCAAACTGGCACTGATCGCCTTCATGAGGAATGGAACCAATCAGCTCCATAATGAAACCGGCCATGGTGTTGGCGTGACGTTCCGACAGATTCAGGCCAAATTTGCGGTTGATCGCATGGATGGGAGTGGCACCGTCCACCAGAAAACGCCCCGGCTCCAGTTCGCGCACCGGCACCTCCTCGTCCACCAAATCGTGCTCGTCGTGAATCTCGCCGACAATCTCCTCAAAAATGTCTTCCAGTGTGACGATTCCCTCCATGCCGCCGTACTCGTCGATCACCACTGCCATCAGCAGGCGCCGTTCACGGAAAGATTCCAGCATGGCCTCTATAGGCTTGGATTCCGGCACAAAATAGGGCTTCCGCACAATCTTGCGGAGCGAGAACTGCTCGGGCTTGCCGACGAACTGGAAAATGTCCATCGCGTGGACCACGCCGCAGATATTGTCCAGCGACTCCTCGAACACCGGATAGCGGGAATGCTCCTCATCACGCACGAACTGCAGCACTTCCTCATAGGGCGTGTTGATTTCGATGCCTTTCACCTCTATCCGCGGCACCATGACATCCCGGGCATAGGTCTTGGAAAGTTCGAAGATCCCGTGCAGCATCTTCCGCTTTTCCTTGGCCACCACGCCGCTCTTTTCACCGACCGCGATCATGGTGCGGATCTCCTCCTCGGAAATCACCGCTGTTTCCTCGGATTTCCCGAGAAACCGGGTCAAAAGCCGGTTGAGCCCGCCAATGGCCCATAAAACCGGTTTCATGACCAGCATGATGCTCTGCAGGGGACGCAGCACCCGGAAAGCAATGGCTTCCGGATGGCTGGCCGCAAAGACCTTGGGGATTATTTCGGAGAAGATCAACAGCGCCGGAGTCAGGATGACGATGGTCAGCAAATTGCCGTAGCGGCCAAAGATCCGCATGAAAAAGGTGGTGGCAAACACCGAGGCCGCGATGTTGACCAGATTGTTGCCCACCAGAATGGCGGCAATCAGGTCATCCGGCGGATTGAGCAGCTTTTCCAGCTCCTTTGCGCCAGGCCGGTTCCTGCTGGCCAGATAGGTCAGGCGGATCCGGTTCAGGGCCAGCAACGCGGTTTCGGAACTGGAAAAAAAGGCCGAGGCAGCCAGCAGCAGCAGCAGGCCGGCAATTTCCATGGGAGTCTGATCAAAGGTCATGAGCAAAAGATCCGGTGAGATAAATATTTGTTGTCTCTGTTTATATAACCCAAAGGATGCAATGGATGAAAGCGCAAAACCCGCAAAACAAAACCTTTGCATTCCGCCCACTTTCCCCGCTACATTTCCTGTAAAAATTTCGCAAAGGAAGGCTGCCATGTCCACTCAGGAAAACGCCGCGGCCCGTCATCAGGAGCTGTGCCGCCTCATTCACCATCACAACTATCTCTATCACGTGCTGGATTCTCCGGAAATCGGCGACGCCGACTACGATCGGCTGTTCCGGGAACTGCAGGATCTGGAGAAACGTTTTCCGGAGCTGGCCACGCCCGATTCCCCGACCCGGCGCGTGGGCGCCCCACCGCTTGCCCGTTTTGCGCCCGCACCTCATGCCATTCCCATGCTGTCCCTGGACAATGCCTTTACCGAAGGGGATCTGCGCGACTTTGACGCGCGCGTGCGGCGCGCCCTGAAAGTGACGGACGCCATCGACTACTTCTGCGAACTGAAGCTGGACGGGCTGGCCGTCTCGCTGCGTTACGAAAACCGGCGCCTGACGCTGGGCGCCACCCGCGGCGACGGCAGCACCGGAGAAACCATTACCGACAACCTGCGCACGGTGCGCGCCATTCCGCTGCTCCTGCACGACGATGCGCCGGATCTTCTGGAAGCACGCGGAGAAGTCTACATGAACCTTGAGGAATTCCGCGCGCTCAATGCCCAGCGCATGGAAGAGGGCGAGCAGGTCTTCGCCAACCCCCGCAACGCCGCGGCCGGCAGCCTGCGTCAGCTGGACTCCGCGATCACGGCCCGCCGCCCGTTGACCATGGCCTGCTACGGCATGGGCGCAGGGGCGCAGGGGCGCTTCCAACGCCATTCGCAGATGCTGGAAACGCTGCGCGCCTGGGGCTTCAAGGTCAATCTGGAGTACTGCCGCAAGGCCCGCGGGGTGGAAGAAGTTGTTGCCTTCTACCGGGAAGTCCAGGAAAAACGCGATCAGTTCCCCTTCGAAATTGACGGCGTGGTGATCAAGGTGGACCGGCTCGACTGGCAGGAAATGCTGGGCGCCACCACCCACGCGCCGCGCTGGGCCATCGCCTGGAAATTTCCGCCGCGCCGGGCGCAAACCCGGATCCGATCGGTGCGCCTGCAGGTGGGACGCACGGGCGCCATCACACCGGTGGCGGAACTGGAGCCGGTGCGCCTGAGCGGCGTGACGGTCTCCAACGCCAGCCTTCACAACTGGGACGAGATCGCGCGCAAGGATATCCGCACCGGCGATCAGGTCATTGTCGAACGCGCAGGCGACGTCATTCCCTACGTGGTCGCCGCCCTTCCCGAACTGCGCAACGGCTCCGAGGCTCCCATACCGCTCCCCGCAAGCTGCCCGGTCTGCGGCAGCCCGGCCGTCCGCCTGAAGGACGAGGTGGTGCCGCGCTGCCAGGGGATGGACTGCCCGGCACGTCTGCGGGAGGCCCTGCGGCACTTCGTCGCACGCGACGCCATGGATATCGAGGGACTGGGCGGGCGCACCATCGATCAGCTGCTCGGTCAGAAACTGGTCGCCAGCGTGGCCGATCTCTACACCCTGCAACGAGAAACGCTGCTTCAACTGGAACGGATGGGCGAGACGCTTGCGGACAAGCTGCTGAACGCCATCGAGGCCAGCAAAAAGCGCCCGCTGCCCAAGGTACTGAATGCCCTGGGCATCCGCCATGTGGGGGCGCATCTGGCGCGGGTGCTGGCAGAGCACTACCGCTCGCTCGAGGCGCTTGCCCTGGCCAGCAGCGATGAACTGCAGGCAATCCACGAGGTGGGGCCGGAAGTGGCGGAGAGCGTGACCGCCTTCTTTCAGGCGCCGCACAACCGTGAACTGATGGAGCGGCTGAAACAGCTGAACGTCCTGCCCGATCCGGAAAGCGGCGAGGCCGGAAGCGCGTTTTCCGGAAAGACCTTTGTCTTTACCGGAACACTTGGCCGCCTGACCCGTCCGGAGGCGGAGAACCTGGTGCGCCTCCACGGCGGCCGCGCCGCCGGCACGGTCAGCAAGAAGACCAGCTACGTGGTGGCGGGTAGCGATGCCGGCAGCAAGCTGGACAAGGCGCGTGCCCTGGGCCTTGCGGTGCTTAATGAGGCGCAGTTCATGGAGATGCTGGAACAGGCGCAAGAACAGGATGGCATGGAGTAGGCGCCGGCCGATCAGAGGACGCTGCCGGCGCTTCCTTTTTCCCGGTCCGGCAGCAGCCGGGCGCCATTTTCGAGAATCTCTTCCAGCTCGGCATCGGAAAGGCGCAGGCGCCGCTGGAGCACTTCCATCTCATCGGCCGGATCGAAAAGCGGGTAGTCGCTGCCGAACAGAATCCGCTCACGCGGATGATGGTTGAAAATGTCGAACAGCAGCTGATCGGAAATGTCGTACAGGGAACTCGACGTATCGAAATAGACATTGCGCCCGGCAAGATGCTCCACCACATACTGCCAGTGCTGAAAACCGCCGAAATGCGCGGCGATGACCCGCAGCCTGGGGAATCGTTCGAGCTGGGCCGCCATCTTCTGCGGACTGGAAAAATTCTCCTCCGGCGGCAGACGGTCGCCCACATGCACCATCAGCAAAAATCTGTCGCCTATCGCCTCCAGAATCGGATCCAGCCGTGGATCGTCCAGCGCGAAGCCCTGAAAATCCGGATGCAGCTTGATGCCGATGACCCCTGCCTTTTCAAGCCGCTCCAGTTCCTGTTCCCACTGCCCGAAACCGGGATGAAAGGTGCCAAAGGGTTCCAGCATCGGGTAGTTTTCCCGGATATGAATCGCCCAGTTGTTGGCGGGAATGACCTGTTCCGGTTTGGTCGCCGCGCAGTGCAGCAGCGCGCGATTTATGCCGGCGCGTGTGAGCCGCGGCAGCAGATCCTCCAGAGTGCCGTTTCCCACCGGAGGAATCCGGTAATGATTTTCCAGCTGATGCACGACCTTGTCGGCAATCTTGGGGTGAAACGCATGGGTATGCACATCAATAAACATGGAAACACTCCTGACTTGGAAATATAATATCCAATATCCTTGTTGTACCAGGGGCGACAATCGGGTTCCTGGCTGTTTTACCGCCAATGCGCCCGAAAAGCACTGCTTTTTCTTCAACAACCATCCGAAAAACGTGGCGAAAATATGCCGGGGAGGAGAGACCCATGGAGAATTTCACCCATATCGTGCAGACGCTTTCCGCAACTCTGGGCGTCGCCTGGGCCAGCGGCATCAACCTGTACGCCGCCCTGCTGGTTATCGGATTGCTGGGCGCCACCGGTTCCATCGCCCTGCCGGAACATTTGCAGATGCTTTCCCATCCGCTTGTACTGGCAGCTTCGGGTTTCATGTACCTGGTGGAGTTTATCGCCGACAAGATTCCGGGTGTGGACAGCGGCTGGGACGCGCTCCACACCTTTATCCGGATTCCGGCGGGCGCGGTTCTTGCGGCAGGCATGGCCGGATCGGTCGATCCGGCGATCTCGCTGGCGGCGGCGGTGGTCGGCGGCGGACTTGCGGCGGGATCCCACGCCACCAAGGCGGGGACCCGGGTACTCATCAACACCTCCCCGGAACCCTTTTCCAACTGGACAGCCTCCGTTTCCGAAGACGCGCTGACGGTGGGCGGCATTTTCCTTGCGCTGAACCATCCCTGGCTGTTCCTGGGCCTGCTCCTGATTTTTATCCTGTTGATGATCTGGCTGCTTCCCAAAATCTGGCGGGGTGTCAAGGGGATGTTCCGGTTTATCGGACGATTGTTTGGCAGGGCACGTTCATAGAAAACCGGAGAGATCCCCTGGAATTTAGTCTCGCGTTCCATTTTTATGCCGGGAACAGTTGGCAAGGTGGAGCAGCTTTTCTCATGCCATCATGAAATTGCAAGAAACGGCAAAGTATATTAAGCTCCGTAAAAGCCCCGAAAAAAAACCTCCACTACCTCACAGGGCAAAAAGGGCGGCATGATATCCGGCTACAAAACACCGGGCATGTCCGCATCAAAAGGGAAAACATGAATTTTCGCCTATTGCGGCAAAAACAGACAGGGTGATCGGGAATACCGGTCTTGTCCCGATGGAGCGGAACGACCGAAGACGGAGGCGCTTGACTTATGAAAAATCACATGGAGCTTTCCGAAAGTCTGGAAGATTATCTGGAAGCCATTCTTGATCTGGAACGGACCTGCAAGGTTGCCCGTACGAAGGACATTGCCGAAAAGCTGGACATCAAACCGGGCTCCGTGACCGGGGCCCTGCGGGTATTGGGAGAAAAAGGACTGATCAACTACTCTCCGTACAGCTATATCACGCTCACGCCGCAGGGCGAGAGCCTCGCGCTGGAAATTCGCCGGCGGCACGAAACCCTGAAATGCTTTCTGCACGACATTCTGCAAATCGACAATGATACCGCGGAAATTACCGCCTGCCGCATGGAGCATGTCATCGACCAGGTCTCGCTGGAACGGTTGGTCCTCTTCATCAACTTCATTCAGGAATGCCCACGGACCCAGGGGGACTGGCTGGCGAACTTCATCAAGCACTGCCAGGCCAAAGATGGCATCGAAACCAGGCACTGCGTCGAATGCCTGAAACAGCTTCCGGAACAGCCACGGGAATAAAAACGGAGGGGCTGTCCCTGAGCAACGGACAGCCCCCTTATCGTTTCACTTTGGCCATGAATTCAGGCATCGGAAAAAAAACGCCGCGCGGCCCTGTTCCGGAGTGAACAGGAAACCGTCATGGCATGGCGAACTGTTCAATTTTTATCTCACCAGCATCGTTCAGGGCGGCAACGCACTTCACGAAGGGCTCGGACGCGGAGTGGGCAGCGAGGGCGGCATCGTCGCGCCATGTCTCGCAGATGAGCAGCACGCCGGGGCGGGTCGCGCTCTCGAACACATCGTAAGCGATGCAGCCGTCCTGTTTGAGCGAGGCGGCGGTGAGTTCCTTCGCGGCAGCAAGCGCGTCCGCGAGGCGGCCTTCCCTGGCCTGATAGAAGCAGTTGAGTCGGATCATAATGTTTCTCCTTTCATTTGTTGTTGGCGCAGGAAATTCCCACGCCGAAATTCCCCGGCGCCGCTTTCCGCACCGGAGCCAATCGTGATGCTGCAGGCGCGTTGGGCCCGCAAAACCCGACGCCTTTCCCCAAACAGAAACGGCACAGAGAAAGAATCTCTGCGCCGTTTTTGCTCCGGGATATTTTCAGAGATTAGAGATTACTTCTCATAGGGCGTAACAACCCACTTGATGCAGTTGTCTTTTTTGCCGCCGAAAACATCGTATCCCTTCAGAATGTCATTCAGCGGTGCACGATGCGTCTGAAGCGGTTTCATATTGATCTTGCCGTCCTTGATAAGGCCGATGAGCTCGGGAATGCGGTTGGCGTTCACAAGGCCCATGCTGATATTGATATTTTTGATCCAGAGTTTGTTCATCGCAAGCTCGACGGGTTTTTCAAACACGCCGATCACGGAAACATGGCCGCCAGGACGTACGCAGTCGATTGCAATGTCAAAGGTAGGTTTCGCGCCGACCGCTTCGATGGCAACATCAGCGCCACGGCCTTCGGTCATTTTGCGGACCTCATCCCCGACATTGCAATTTGCAGGGTTAAGGCCCATATCCGCATAGCCGTTCGCCACTGCGAAATCAAGCCTGGACTGGTTGAGGTCAATGGCGATCACCTTTCTGGGGCCCCACAGTTTTGCGGTAGCCATTGCGCACATGCCGACAGGGCCGCAGCCGGAAACGACAACGGTATCACCCGGTTCAATTTTGCCATTTTCCGCGCCGAAGTAACCGGTGGAAAGGATATCGCCAACGAAGAGAACATCCTCATCGGTAAGCCCTTCAGGAATGATATGGCAGCCAAGATTCGCATGAGGAACCCTGACATATTCAGCCTGGCAGCCGTCGATCATGTAGCCAAAAATCCAGCTGCCCGTATCGCAGTGAGAATAGGTTCCCCGTTTGCAATAGAAGCATTCCCCGCACTGGGTTACGCAGGAAATGGCGCAGCGATCGCCAACCTTCACGTTCCGTACTGCAGGACCCGCTTCAACGATTTCACCGCAGAATTCGTGCCCGATGATCCTGGGCGCTTCAACTTCGGGCATACCGCCATGCCAGATATGAATATCGGTTCCGCAGATGGTGGAAGTGGTAACACGAACAATGACATCATCATCCTTGATAATCTGGGGTACAGGAACATCATCCAGGCTAATTTTCTCGGGGCCGTGGTAGACAAGGGCTTTCATCGTTTTCTGTTCCATGCGAAAAACTCCTTTCAATTGGGTTGGTTACTGTTCCAGCAACAAGTACGCGCTTCCTTTGGCAAATAAAAAAATATCGCCTGTCTTCATTATGGGAATGACGTAATATAAATCGGAGGCCATTTTCAAGAATATTCTCATAATTCTCATTATTATTATCAAAATGTAGGAATTATTTCTTGAACTATTCTCACAACCGGTGATAATATTGGTAAAAATTTGAACTAACGAGAGGAGAAACCGCTTTGTTCGACTCCAAGACTGTAAAAACGGCCTGGGAAAAATATGTTGCCTCCGGAGCGGAAATTCCCGAAAGCATCGAGGGCATGCGCCAGGAAATTGTCGATTCATGGCGGCGCTGCCGCAACATGCTGGATCCTTTCAGCAAAACGCTTCCCTATGTCTCCGCGGAGGAGCTGAACGCCAAGCTGGAGAAAAATGCGCTCCTTGTAAAAATAGCCTATCCCTATCTTGTAAAATTCTATGAATGCCTGTCGGGAACAAACCACCAGTTTATGCTTGCGGATCGTGACGGCTGCCAGCTCAAAGTCATAAACGAAGGCGATGTCCTGAATGAAATGACGGCGACAAAAGGCTTTACAAACGGAAAGCTGTACTCCGAGGAAGCAATGGGCACA
The DNA here is from genome assembly GCA_024696325.1 of bacterium. Lineage (GTDB taxonomy): Bacteria > Desulfobacterota > Desulfuromonadia > Desulfuromonadales > JAAYDE01 > RGIG7977. Next base: position 9,941 of record JAILGY010000110.1, read on the forward strand.
AACGGGATCGGAACCTGCCTTGTGCTGAAAAAGCCGGTGATGATCCGCGGTCCCGAGCATTTTCATGCCCTTTTCAACAATGTTGCCTGCTATGGCGCTCCAATTTATGGCCCGGCGACGCACGAGTTAATCGGCTGCATCAACATAACGGGTCCGCTTGAATGCTACGATCCGCTGATCATGGGCATGCTCTCGGCCGCGGTAAGCGGAATTGAAAAGGAATTTGAGCTTACAAAGGTCAACAACATGCTCAATTTTATTTCCGACAACAGCACCAGCGGCATTTTGCTTATCGATTCCAACAATAAAATAATTCATGCCAACAACGCGGCAGTTGAACTGTTAAAGCTGAACAAAACCGACGTGATCAACCAAAATATCCGCGACATCGCTGCCCCCGGATCACTGCCCAATATCCTTGAACATTTTGACAAACCTGTTTCCAACTACGAATGCACATTCCTGAACAAAAATGGCATTTCGCTGGATCTTTGCATAAACATACTGCTTCAGAACGATTCTCTGCAAAATTTTAAAGCCACGTTGATAAAACTGGATTCCCAATTTTATATCCATTGCCTTACAAATCAGATGGCAGGTTTTTTCGCATCCTATACTTTTGATTCCATACCGGGAAATTCAACCGCGCTCAACAACGTCAAAAAACTTGGAATGGTCGCCGCCGGATTTGAAAATCCCATACTCATAACGGGAGAACCGGGAACCGGAAAAGAAATGCTCGCGCAGGCGATTCACAACGAAAGTTCCAGGAAAAACGGGCCATTTATTACTGTGAACTGCGGCACCGTTCCCAAGACGAAGCTTGACGATGAACTTTGGGGATACGAAAGCGACCCCTGCGTCTTTGGAAAAGAAAAAGGCAAGCCCGGGAAAATAGAACTTGCAAACGGAGGGACACTTTTCCTCAGCGACATCGGAAGCATGCCGCTTGAAACCCAGATACGTTTTCTCAATTTTCTCAAAACGAAACAGTTTATACGCGCTGCAGGAAAATATCCCAAGACGGCCAGCATTCGCATCATCGGTTCTTCAACAACAAATTTGCTTTCCCTTGTTGAAAAAAAGGCATTCCGCAGCGACCTTTACTATATGCTCAGTTCTTTCAACATAACGATCCCTCCTCTTCGTGAGCGTCCGGAAGATATTATGATCCTTTCAAAAAAATATGCAGAACAGTACAGCCCTTCAAAGAAAGCGGTATCCTTCGACAAAGAGAGCTCGGAAGCGCTGATTAACTATCCATGGCAGGGAAATATGCGTCAGTTGGAAAGCGTCATCGAAAGCGCCGTAAACGTCACAGGGAAATCGGTTATCAGGCTTTCCAATCTTCCTCTCGATATCATCAATGATTATTATTCCGCCAAGCACAAAACCGTTTTTATGGAAAAAATCACCGAGGATGACGAAAAATTTTTTCATAGCGAAATAAAAGAATACAACCGTATTCTTTTGGCGATAAAAAAAGCAGGAGGAAACGTGAAAGAAGCGGCAAAAATGTTGAAAATACCGCTCAGCACCCTTTACCGTAAGCTTACAAAATATAAAATTGATGCAAAGGATTACAGAAGCCAGATATGACGGGCCCCCTGCAAAAAAAGACGGCGTTATCCTGATCTGACAAAAGGCAAAAGCATTTACTATAATGTTTTCATCTTGGGATGCCTTGAAAAATACACTGTGACTTCTGCATTTGGTTTTAAATGGAATTGGATTGGGGCCCCTTTCAAGATTATTCTCATAATTCTCATATTATTATCAAAAGAATGAGAATTATCCCCCGAATCGTTCTTATCGTCATCTTGAATTATTTTCATCGTCATGATAGCATTAAAAAGAACAGCTTTGCTCGCCTTCGAGAGTTTCGCCCGATTTATCCTGAACAGGCTGTTGTGTCCCATCGTTTGTCGTCTCTTCCCGCGCGGGGAAGATTATTTTTTTCGCCGGAGAGTTTCCAAGGCTCTCTGATAACTCAAGGAAAAAAGGAGAAATGTGATGTTGATCATTCAGCACAAGAAGACCATCGATCTCATCAAGGATCTGGCGGAAAAGCATGGCCGTCAGCGGAACGCCCTTATTCCCATCCTGCAGGATATCCGGGACAAGTGCGGGCAAATCTCGGATTTCGCCATGCAGGCCGTGGCTGAAGAGCTGAAGATTGAGCCGACGGAAGTCTACGGCGTCGCTACATTTTACGCATTCCTGGGCGTACAGCCCCGGGGACGCTACGTTATCCGCCTGTGCCGCACGCTGAGCTGCGACATGGCAGGCAAGGATGACGTCGCCCGTCAGCTGGAAAACGATCTGGGCATTACCTTCGGCGAAACCACCAAAGACGGTCTTTTCACGTTGGAGTGGGCAAATTGCATGGGTGTTTGCGATCAGGGACCGGCGCTGCTGGTAAACGAGGATCTGTACACCCAGGTAACCCCGGAGAAAGTTGGAGAAATTCTCGACAGTTTAAGATGCCCGGCGTGACGTCCGGTCGCAACGAGGAGGAATCATGGCCATAATCAAAGAATCGATTCGCAATCAAATTACTTTTTCGCAGATACCCTTTGGCGAAGGACTGAAGAAGGGCGTACAGCTCACTCCCGAAGAACTGATCAAAGTTGTGCGTGATTCGAACATTCGCGGACGTGGCGGCGCCGGTTTCCCCACCGGCATGAAGTGGAGCTTCACCGCCGCAGCCAAGGGCGACAAAAAATATGTTGTCTGCAACGCCGACGAAGGTGAACCCGGTACCTTCAAGGACCGTGTGATCTTCTCCAACTGGGCGAAACTGGTTTTCGAGGGCATGGCCCTGGCCGGTTATGCGATTGGCGCTGACGAAGGCATCATCTATCTGCGCGGCGAATACACCTTCCTGCGCAACCAGCTGGAAAAAGAGCTGGAAGAGGAGCGCGCAGCGGGCCTCCTGGGTCAAAATGTCGCCGGTAAGGAAGGTTTTTCGTTCGACATCCATGTCCACATGGGCTCCGGCGCCTATGTCTGCGGCGAAGAGACCGCCCTGCTGGAAGCGCTGGAAGGTCACCGCGGCGAAGCCCGCAACCGTCCGCCGTTCCCGGCCACCTGCGGCTACCTTGGCAAACCGACCGTCGTCAACAACGTTGAAACCTTTGCCTGGATCGCCTCGATCCTGGTGAAAGGCGCCGACTGGTTCAAGGGCCTGGGCACGGAAAAATCCGCCGGCCTCAAGCTGTTCAGCGTTTCCGGCGATGTGGAACGCCCCGGCGTTTATGAATTTCCGTTCGGCATTACGGTGGAGCAGCTGCTGAAAGAAGTCGGCGGCGAAGGCGCCAAGGCTGTGCAGATCGGCGGCGCGTCCGGCCACTGCGTTCCGGCTTCCAACTTCAGCCGCGCCATCGCCTATGAGGATGTGGCAACCGGTGGTTCCATCATGGTTATCGGCCCGCAGAGAAGCATGCTTGATGTCCTTGAAAACTTCATGGAGTTCTTCGCGGACGAGTCCTGCGGTCAGTGCGTACCCTGCCGCATTGGCAACAGCAAGCTGCTGGAAGGCGTACGGATGCTGCAGGAGGGAGAATGCACCTCCAAGTACCTCAACGAGCTGTGCAAGCTCGCGGAGACCATGCAGATCGCGTCCAAATGCGGACTGGGTCAGTCCAGCCCGACGGCGTTCCTGGATATCGTCAAATATTTCCGCCGGGAACTTTTCAGTGGACAGGCATTCTAGAGGGAGATTTTCAGGCGGTTACGCGTCGTGAAGACGTTTAAGCCCAACGGGATATCGTATCCACGAAAGGCAGAATCATCATGACTACTTCAAAATGGATGAAATTGTGCAACTGGTTGTTCGGACGAAGCAGCGGCGAGGAAAAGCCCGCCGCCGCCCCGGCTGCCACTTTGCAATCCGATACTGCGAGGAGACCAACCATGACAGAACAATCTGTTAATGCCGAATTGATTTCGGTGAATATTGATGGAAAAGAAATTCAGGTTCCATCGGGAACCACCATTCTGGAAGCGGCCAAGAAGCTTGGCATCCGCATCCCGACCCTGTGCTACCATGACGATCTGTGCATCGCCGGCGTTTGCCGCGTTTGCGTGGTGGAAGTGGAAAAGAAGTGGCAGCTGCAGGCGGCCTGCGCCTTCCCCATTACCGATCCGATTACGGTGCACACCCATACCCCCAGAGTCCGCAAGGCACGCCGTCACATCCTGGAACTGATGCTGTCCGAACACTACGGCGAATGCTACTCCTGCGGCCGTAACGGCAACTGCGAACTGCGCAGTCTGGCCCAGGAATATGGCGTCGACGGCTATCGCTTCGGCCATGTTGAAGAACCGGAGTGCGAAAAGGACGACATCGGCTTCTCCGTTGTCCGCGACATGAACAAATGTATCCAGTGCCGCCGCTGCGTCCGGACCTGCGCCGAGTTCCAGAGCGTCAAGGCCCTGCATACCATGGGCCGTGGCATCAATTCCTCCATTGGCACCTACTTTGACAAACCGTTGAGCGAAGTCGTCTGCATCAACTGCGGCCAGTGTATCAACCGCTGCCCGACCGGCGCTCTCCAGGCCAAGGACTACACTGAAGCCGTCTGGGCCGCCATTGACGATCCCAAGAAACATGTTGTCATTCAGACCGCCCCTGCACCCCGGTCCGCCATCGGTGAGGAATTCGGCCAGCCTGGCGTTCCCATGACCTTCCAGATGAACACCGCACTGCGTCAGATCGGTTTCGACAAGGTCTTCGACACCAACTTCACCGCCGACCTCACCATTATTGAGGAAGGTACGGAACTCATCCTGCGTCTGTACAAGAACCTGGTTAAGGGCGACAACAGCGCGCCTCTGCCCCAGTTCACCAGCTGTTCGCCGGGCTGGGTCAAATACATCGAGCATTTCTATCCGGAATATCTGGATCATGTATCCAGCGCCAAGAGCCCACAGCAGATGTTCGGCGCCGTTATCAAAACCTGGTATGCCGAGATCAACAACATCGATCCGAAGGACATCGTAAGCGTTGCCCTGATGCCGTGTACCGCGAAGAAGTTCGAGTGCAACCGTCCCGAAATGCGCGGCAGCGGGTATCAGGATGTGGATTTCGGCCTGACCACCCGTGAAGTGGCCAAGATGATCCGCGAGGCCGGCATCGATCTGAACACCGTGCCCAAATCCAACTTCGACGCTCCGTTCGGCACCGCAACCGGTTCCGGCGTTATCTTCGCGGCGACCGGCGGTGTTATGGAAGCCGCGCTGCGTACAGTGCTTGAGCTGATCACCGGCAAGAAAGTTGAAGACTTCTACGCTCATGCCGACATCATCCCGATCCGTGGTTTCGAAGGCTGCCGTTACGTAGAGCTCAAGATTCCCGAAGAAGTTGGTCCGGTTCCCGATCTGATCAAGCATCTGGTTCCCGACTGGAACTGGATCAAGGGCGCAACCGTCAAGGTTGGTGTGGCTCATGGCACCGCCAACGCACGCAAGGTTCTGGAAGACATCAAGGCGGGCGGCAAGTTCTCCGAATGTCACTTCATCGAATTCATGGCCTGCCCGGGCGGCTGCATCGGTGGTGGTGGTCAGCCCATCCCGACCTCCCAGTGGATCCGTGAAGCCCGCGCTAAAGTTATCTACGGCGAAGACAACGACTACGAAGTTCGTAAATCCCATGAAAATCCGGATGTCCTTCGTGTCTACACCGAATACTTCAAGGAAGGACCTTGCTCTCACAAGTCCCACGAACTGTTGCATACGCACTATACGCCGCGCGGCAAGTTCATCGAGTAATTCCCGCAGCAGCAGCGGGGCATATCTTCCATGCTGTAAAAAAGCGTCGGGCACCCGGCGCTTTTTTGCAGATGGAATCGCAGCGTGAGCCAATGGGAAGGAAAAGGGCAAAGAATACTTGACAGGAATTGTAAAGTATTCTATCTTCACAAAAGAGAAACGGATTGGGGGGAGCTTTCCCCCAACGCTCTTGACGAAAGGAAAAAGCTATGGCGAAACACATTGGAGTCATCGGAGTCGTTCTCGATCAACCGCAGCAGGCATCTAACAGCATCAATGCCATTATCAGCGAAAATCACGAGATCGTGGTCGGGCGCATGGGTATTCCCCGCTGTCAGGCCAGCGTCGGGGTACTTGCCCTGATCGTCGAAGGCGAAGAAGCAGCATTGAACGCCATGGTCGAGAAACTGAAAAAAGTGCCGGGCGTGGCCGTTTCCGCCACCAGCAGCCCGGTGTAACACGTTACAAGATTTTCGAACCGAGTCCGAGTTCTCTCAAAACTCAGAGTATATTCAGCGTATCTGAAGGCAAGGGGCAACCTGAGCACAAGGATGGCGTGAGGATATCAAAAAAGCGGAGCCTTCGTACCTGCCCGGGATGAGTGGCTGTACGTAAACGCTGTTTCCGCAAAGAAAAGATTATCCAGGAGCCCTTTTTGTGCCGTATGCGCAGAGAGGGCTTTTTTTATCTAAAAGGAGTACAGCATGAACAAACGTCTTGGCGTCATCGGCATAGTCATCGAAGATCCCAAACAAACCGCGGGAAAGGTCAACGCCATTATCAGCCAGTATGGCGAAATTATCATTGGCCGGCTGGGCATTCCACAGCACGACAACAACGTCGGCGTTATCGCCATGATTGTGGAGGGCGATACCGATGCCATCGGCGCTCTGACCGGCAAGCTGGGCAACATCCCCGGTGTGGCGGTCAAATCCGCGCTGACCACCAAGACGCTGTAAAACAAAACAAGATAACCACATCTTTTACAGGAGAAATGAGCATGATAGACGAAAAACAGAGAACTTCCGATGCCTTCATAGATGATGCCCGCATTGCCCGCGCCCTGGACGAAGGGAAGCTGATTGCCGCCGATCCGGAAGCGGTGCGCAAGATTATCGCCAAGGCCGCCCTGCACAAGGGCCTGACCGCGGAAGAAACCGCCGTACTGCTGCAGGTGGAGGATCCAACCCTCTTGAACGAAATGTTCTCCACCGCCTCCGAAATCAAAAAGGCGATCTACGGCAAGCGCATCGTGCTGTTTGCGCCGCTGTACCTCTCCAGCCACTGCGTCAACAACTGCGCCTACTGCGGCTACAAGTTCGCCAACAAGGATCAGCTGCGGCACCGGCTGACCATGGAAGAGCTGCGGAAGGAAGTGGAGATCATGGAGTCGCTGGGGCACAAGCGGCTGGCGGTGGAAGCCGGCGAACATCCCACGCTCTGCCCTCTGGACTACGTTCTTGAGGCCATCAAGGAGATCTACAAGGTCAAGCGGGGCAAGGGCGATATCCGCCGGGTCAACATCAACATCGCGGCCACAACCATCGAAGAGTACCGCCAGCTGAAAGCGGCGAACATCGGCACCTATATCCTCTTCCAGGAAACCTATCACCGCCCCACCTATGCCAAAATGCATCTGGGCGGCCCCAAAAGGGACTACAACTGGCACACGACCGCCATGGATCGCGCCATGAAGGGCGGCATTGACGATGTCGGCATCGGCGTGCTGTACGGACTGTACGACTACAAGTACGAGACCGTTGCCATGTTCCTGCACGCCGAGCATCTGGACCAGACCTTCGGCGTCGGGCCGCACACCATCTCCGTCCCCAGAATGCGCAGTGCCGGCAACGTCGATCTGAACAGCTTCCCCTATCTGGTCTCGGACGAGGATTTCAAAAAGGTCATCGCCATCATCCGCATGGCTGTTCCGTATACCGGCATGATCCTCTCCACCCGGGAAGAACCGGGACTGCGCGACGAGCTGATCGCCCTGGGCATTTCCCAGATCAGCGCCGGTTCCTGCACCGGCGTCGGCGGCTACCAGAAGGTGTATGTCGAACACGAGAGCACCCACAACACCAACAATGGCCAGCAGTTCGAGCCAAGCGACCAGCGTTCTCCCAACGAGATCATCCGCATGCTGTGCCAGCGCGGATACATTCCCAGCTACTGCACCGCATGCTACCGTCAGGGCCGCACCGGCGACCGCTTCATGCCGCTGGCCAAGTCCGGCGAGATCCAGAACGTCTGCCTGCCCAACGCGCTTTTGACCTTCAAGGAATACCTGCTGGACTACGCGGACAGTGAAACCCGCGCCATTGGCGAAAAGACCCTGAAGGATTCGCTGGAAACCATTCCCAACGAGGCAGTCCGCGCGATAACCGCGGAGCGGCTGCAATCCATGGAAAACGGCGTGCGTGATCTGTTCTTCTAAAGGATTGAAAACGGTTTGAGGTTGCAAAGGCGGTGGCACTAATATCCGAATTGGACGGTGTCACCGCCTTTTTCATTGATGGAAAAAAGCGGTCAACTCTTCCCGGGCGACTGCACCTTGGCAGGAGCAGGCATCCAAATCTTATACTTCATGCGCCCAAAGATTTGATGCTCGCAACCGCATCCTGCGGCAAAATTCTGGCATCTCCCCTGTCGATATCGAGCAGCGCGTAGCGATCGTTGCCCATCTTCAGCTCCTTCATGCAGGACAGCTGCCGGAAACCATGGCGGGACTGCATCCTCTCGAAGAGCGCCGCCCTGTCCTTCTCCGGCAGGGCCTGCACCAGATCCACCGAAGCCTGATCCACCGCCAGAATATCCAGCGAGGCAACGATGCCGATATCGGGCGTGACCACCGGCTCGGCCCGCACGCCCTCACAGTCGCAGGAAACAGACATGTTGCGCAGCACGTTGACGAAGGAGATGCGCGGAGCAAAGTGATCCACCGTCGCCTTGGCCGATTCCGTCATCCGCTCCATGAATTCTTCCTTGTTGATATCCCACTGGTTGGGCTGGCCGGGAGTGGTATGGATCATGGCCTTGCCGATGCGGCCATCGGCGCAGCCAATGCCGATGTTTTTGTTGGAGCCGCCAAAACCGCCCATGACATGTCCCTTGAAATGCGTCAGCACCAGCAGGGAATCGTAGTTCAGCAGTCCCTTGCCCACCGACATTTCCCTGAACCACCTGCCGCCCGCAACCGGCAGCATGGTGGCGCCGTGTTCATCCAGGATATCGACCGGTGCAAAAGTCCAGCCGTTGACCTTGAGCGTTTCCCGATGCAGGGCCGTCGTATGGCGATCGCCTTCGTAATAGGCGTTGGTCTCCACAATGGCAGCGCCCGGAAAATCCTGCTCGACGAGTTCCCGAACCCACGGACGCGGTATGATGTTCGGGCCATTCTGTTCGCCGGTATGCAGCTTGATGGCCACCCTCCCGGAAAGGTTGCTCCTGACCCTGGCCAGAATTCTGCGCAGCCCCTGCGCCGAAAGATCACGGGTGAAATAGACCACCGATTCCCCGCCGCTGCGTTCCGCATAGGGAAGATAACGATCTCCGCCGCTTCCTGGCACGGGTTTGGCGGCACCGACTTCTTCTCCCATGCCTTTTCCGGGGACAAAGCCCAAAGATGCGGCTCCTGCGGCCGCGACCACGCCCTTGATAAATGTACGTCTGGAAATATCCATGATTCCTCCGCCTGATGTGATGGATAAAAAAATACTATTCCTCCGCCCGGCTTAGGGCCAGCACCAGCACCGACACGATGATCAGCACGCTTCCGCACCAGCCCAAAGCGCCAAAACGTTCCCCGAAAGCCAGCCAGACCCACAGCATGGAGAGCACCGG
>JAILGY010000125.1:0-5259 GCA_024696325.1 bacterium
ATTCAGCAACTGGTGGCGCAGCTTCCGGAAATTCCTCCGGAGTTTGCACCCAAACCATAACCGGAAAAAGACTGGCAAAGGAGCTGTCCCATGGCCATTCCCACTATCGAAATCAACGAAAAATACTGCAAGGGCTGCGGCATCTGCGTAACCTTCTGTCCCGCCAAAGCGCTTGCGCTGGAAAACTTCAAGGCAAAAGCCATCAAACCGGAAGCCTGCGTGAAATGCATGCAGTGCGAACTGCGCTGCCCGGATTTCGCGATACGGATTTCCTGATCTTTATCAAGGAGAGAAAAGAAATATGAAAAAAGTGGCCCTGATTCAGGGAAATGAAGCCTGCGCCCAGGCCGCCATCTACGCCGGATGCCGGTTCTTCGCCGGCTATCCGATTACGCCCTCGTCGGAAATCGCCGAGGTGCTCTCGCGCAAGCTGCCGGAAATCGGCGGCACCTTCATCCAGATGGAGGACGAAATTGGCGCAATGGCCGCCGTCATCGGCGCCTCGCTCTGCGGTCTCAAGGCGATGGACGCCACGTCCGGCCCGGGACTTTCACTCAAGCAGGAGCTCATCGGCTACGCCTGCATGGCCGAAATTCCCTGCGTGCTGGTCAACGTCATGCGCGGCGGTCCGTCCACCGGCATGCCTACGGGGCCCAGCCAGTCCGACATTATGGCAACCCGCTGGGGAACGCATGGCGATCATGCCACCATCGCCGTCGCGCCAGCATCCTGTCAGGAAATCTTCTCCGAGACGGTACGCGCCTTCAATCTGGCGGAGACCTACCGCATGCCGGTTCATATCCTGATGGACGAGATCATTGCGCACATGCGGGAGAAGATCGTCTTTCCCGAAGAGGGCGAGCTGGAAGTGCTTAACCGCACGGAGCCCACGGTGCCGCCGGCCGCCTACAAACCCTTTGACGCCTCGTTCGGGGACGTGCCGCCACTGGCCGCGATGGGCAGCAGCTACCGCTACCACGTTACCGGCCTCAACAAGGCCGAAGACGGTTTCCCCACCACCAAGGCCGCGCTGGTGGACGCGGAGGAACGCCGCCAGCTGCGTAAGGTTGACATTGCCGCCGTCGCCAAAAATGAAGAGTACCTGCTGGATGACGCGGAATTTGTCATCGTCGCCTTCGGCGTGGTAAGCCGTTCGGCCCGTTTCGCCATCAACCAGCTGCGAAGCCGCGGCATCCGCGCCGGCATGCTGCGCCCAATCACGCTGTGGCCATTCCCGGAGCAACGGGTGGCGGAAGTGGCGAAAAACGCGCGCGCCGTCATCGTGCCGGAAATGAATCTGGGCCAGATGTGCGGCGAGGTGAAGCGCGCCGTTTGCGGCGCCTGCCCGACCAGAAGCATTCTGCGGGTGGATGGCGAACCGATTACGCCGAAACAGATCATCGACGAGGTTGAGGAGGTCCAACATGTCCTTTGATTACGAAAAATATCTGCGCCCCGGCAAACTGCCCCACATCTGGTGCCCCGGCTGCGGACACGGCATTATCCTGAAGGGGCTTATCCGCGCCATTGACAAGTGCCGTCTGGCCAAGAACCGCACCGCCATAGTTTCCGGCATCGGCTGCGCCAGCCGTCTGCCCGGCTACGTCAATTTCAATACGGTGCATACCGCCCACGGCCGGGCCGCGGCTTTCGCCACCGGCATGAAGCTCGCCGATCCGGAACTCACCGTAATCTGCGTCGGCGGTGACGGCGACGGCGTTGCCATCGGCGGCAACCACTTCATCCACGCCTGCCGCCGCAACATCGATCTGACCTACATCATCATGAACAACAACATCTACGGCATGACCGGCGGCCAGTTCTCCCCCTGCACACCCACGGGAGCCTTCGCCTCCACCACGCCCTATGGCAACCCCGATCCGGTGTTCGACATCGCCCGTCTGGCAATCGGCGCAGGCGCCACCTTCGTGGCCCGTACAACCGCCTACCACGCGCTCCAGATCGACAAGCTGATCACCGAAGGGATCCTGCACAAGGGCATGGCGATCATCGAAGTTGTGGACGGATGTCCCACCTCCTACGGGCGGCGCAACAAATTCAAATCGCCCTCGGACATGATGACCTGGCTCAAGGACGCAGCCATCCCGGTGGAAAAGACCGAAGGCATGAGCGAAAAGGATCTTGAGGGGAAAATAGTCACCGGCATACTGTACCGGGATGAAAGCCGGCCGGAATACTGCGAGCAATACGCGCTGCTGCGGGAGCGCGCCCAGCATAAGGAGGGTTGAGCATGGCACAGCGTTATGAAATACGATTTTCCGGTTCCGGCGGACAGGGACTCATCACCGCCGGCATCATCCTGGCCGAGGCGGTCGCCATCGTCGAAGGACGGCACGCCGCGCAGTCACAGAGCTACGGTCCGGAAGCGCGCGGTGGCGCTTCCAAGTCCGAAGTCATCGTTTCCGACGAGCCCATCGACTATCCCAAGGCGACGAAGGTCAATGTCTGCCTGGCGATGACCCAGGAAGCGGCCGACAAATACGCGGGCGACATCATTTCCGGAGGAATACTGCTCACCGATGCCGATCTGGTCAAAAATCCTCCGGCGGGCGATTTCAAGCACTATCAGTTTCCCATTATCCGCACCGCCAAGGAGCAGCTGGGACGCGAGATTGTCGCCAACGTGCTGGCGCTGGGCGCAATTATCGCCCTGACCGAAGTCGTCGCCTACGATTCCGGCGAACAGGCGGTGCTGAAACGCGCGCCGGCGGCCTTCAAGGAGCTCAACCAGAAAGCCTATGCCCTGGGTTACGAAACAATGAAAACGCTCATGAGCGCAACTTAAGGCTCAGAGTTCTACGGATTCCGGAGCGCCGCGGCAAACACGGCGCTCCGGCCATGAAACAACATCTGCCATCCTATTCGAGCGCCACCGCGCCAACCTTGTGCAGCCAGGCAATGGCGCGTTCCATGTCGCGGCGTTCTTCGTCCGAGCAGACCAGTGCCAAAACCGCACCGAGATCGCCATCCTTTTCCAGCTGTTCCTGAACCCTCGCAACAAGCCGAAACTTTGGAATAATCCCCTGCGCGAAACTGTGGCTTTTCAAACCAGTCAAACGACCGTGTTCCGCCTCGTCCAGCATGGTTACATTGCGGCACCGCACACCGGCACGCACATGACATGAGGGATAGTTTGCAAACAGGGACAGCGGATCCATCCGTGCGGGATACTCACGGCAGGGATTGCCGCCGAAATGTTCCACCGAAAGCGCACGAATGTTTTCAAGTTCTTCCCAGAGTTCGGCATAGCGACGCATAATATTCCGCCAGTCGTAAACACGTTCCGCACGCCGTTGTCCCGCTTCACCCATCTTGCGGCGAAGATCCGGATCGAGAACCAGCCGCAGGAGAAAGTCGCGGGCTTCCGGCACATCAACGCCCACCATGGCGCACAGGCGACCGCAGTACTTGTCGTAGCCAAACCGGTCATAGGCGCCATCTTCCAAATCGTAGCGCCGTGCCACATCGCGGCTGTTGCCCGGCGGAGGAGCCAGAGTACGCACGCAAAAACCGGTTTCGCCGTGGGTAACAGTATCACGATAACCATCCCAATCGCTGACCAGGACCGGCAAACCCGCCGCCATCGCTTCAATGGGGGTTAATCCAAAGGTTTCCTGCACGTTGTCCGAAAAGGAAACAAAGAGGTCGGCACTTGCCCAGGCCTGGCGACGCGTTCCGGACTTGCGGCCGTCAAGGTGATGGTGAACAACATCCGGAGCCAGATGCCGCTCAATTTCGCCAAAGGCTTCCTCAATACGAGCGTTGGCAAACCAGCCGCACTGGATCAGATGGAGTTTCCGACCTGCGGGCAGATGCTCGGCGCAGTACTGGCAGGCCATAAGCATGGGATGAGGATGCGCCTTGGCGTGGAAGGACAAACGACCGACGAAAAGCGCCACCACATCATCCTCCTCAATTCCCAGAGCCTGCCGGGAGGTTTGGGCAAAACCGGGCTCAAAACGGAAATCCCTGCAATGGACACCCAATGGGATGACCGGCAGTTGCGGGGTTTCAAAGCGAGTCGCCCCCAGCTTCCACTTCAGATATTCCGCCTGTTCGGCCAAAAGCAGTTCTACCGAACGTTTCACCGAAGTTGACGTGCAGATCAGCGCATCCCAAGGCCGCACCGGTTCCGTCAAAAGGTCCGACAAGCATTCCATAACCTGATGGCTGGCAATGGTATGGGTAACGCCGCACAAGCTGAATTTCCGCTCTCCGGCCCATAAACGCTGCCGGGCCAGTTCACCGATCCCCGGCCCCGGCAGATACAGCAGGGAAAACTCCGCGCGGTGCAGCTCGGCCAAACTGTGCGTGCGGGCAGGGAGAACACTACCCAGACGCCGCAATTCATCATCCACAAGCGCAGCGTCTTTCGGTGAATGCAGCAGAACATGAACGGGACGATCTGGACAGGCATTAACAAAAGCCCGAAGAAATGCTTCCCCGGCCGCTTGACGGCCCATCAGTTTCTTGCCCCGGATGGAATAACTTTCCGCACTGTAGTACAGGGCGGGTTGCAAAGAAGAGTTCAAGCTCAGTTCAGAATGCCATGGCACGGTCATTGCCGGAAAGAACCTCCTGTTCAATCAATTGTCTTTTACCGGAATACTGGACCGTATCCAGTTCATAACCTGCCTGGGCGTACAACCAGAACTCCGGGGTGGTACCAAAATAGGTGGCAAAACGGATAGCCGTATCCCATAATGCCCTGTTGCCCGCCGATGATGTCCTGGATATGGCTTTGCTCCATTCCTGTCGCACACGCCAGACAACTTTGGCTCAAACCGAGAGGATTCATAAATTCTTCAAGAAAAATTTCGCCGGGATGTACCGGCGGCATACGATCCATCATGTTACCCATGATGCACCTCAATAGTCCGTTCTTCAGAGCGCATCAAGAACACCAAGATTTCTTGCATTTCATCGAAAGCAAGCGTAGCCCCAAACATATCAGCGTACCGTCTGCGGCGCGGGCGTGACGGTAAAGGACAGACGTTTCCAGCAGCCAGGCGCATCGCCCGGAGCCAGTTTCAGTTCAAAATATTCCACCGGCGGCTCATCATCGTCAAAGACATTGGCAATTTCACCGGTGAGCAGAAAACCGCCCGCGATGGGTGTCACGGCATGCAGTTTGGGCTCCTTTCCGGAATCCCCCAGCCCGTCGATCACAACAAAGTAGCCGGCATCGGTCAGCAACGTGGGAGCAGACGCCACATGCCGCGTCACCTTGTGCCCGGT
>JAILGY010000132.1:0-4365 GCA_024696325.1 bacterium
GGGGGATGGATACTGGGCGGGCGACACGGCACTTTTGAAAAACGACGCTGTCCTGATAATCATGGCAACACTCCGGTGCTTTGGCAAAAAGCGCCCCTGCTTTCTCAGGGGGAAAATATTGAGTACAATCGCCTGTTAAAGGAGTATCATTTCAGGCAACAGGTGTCCAGCATCCTGGACCGCTTCCCCTTCACGCAAGGTATGCGAGAAAGTGCCATGGAAGAAAAGAAAGAACTGACCGTCACAAAAATTCTCGGCTACGTTTTTTTGATTCTGGCAATCCACGTGGCCATCATTCTGCTGATAGGACTGGTCATTGTGCTGCTGCACGGCATCAGCCGCTATTTTATCTGGGTAGTCGCCGGGGGATGTGCTTTCTTCGTTCTCTCCATCTTGCTGTTTTTCCATAAATTGCGCAAAGACCGGGAGAAACTCAAGGAGATGCTGCGGGATCCGGCTTTCCAGGGAAAAACGCTGGAGATTTCCTTTCTGGGAGGCTTGGCCAGCTGCCGGGTAAGTTCGCCCGGTGCCCCCGGCTATGAACTTGACGCTCCCGCCATTGCGCCACAGCTTGAAGATCCGCATACCGTAAAACTTCGGGAACTTCGGCAAATCGCGCAGATGCTGGAAAAAAATTTGATCTCCGAGTCGGAATACGCCCGCCTGAAGAATGAAATCCTGCAAAGCTATTGCGAGACGCCCTGATTTTTCGAGGAACACTTCCCATGAATGTGACACTTCCTGACGGAATCCGGCTGTGGTGTGCCCGCTCCGGCCATGGCCAACCGCTGATGTTGCTGCACGGCCTGGGCGGCTGCGGTGGAGACTGGGCCATGCAGCTGCCGGTGCTGAACCGCCACTTTCACGTCATCCGGCCGGATCTGCGCGGGCACGGAAGATCCTCCCACCCTGCCGGCGGTTACACCATCAAGCAGATGGCAGAGGACTGCGCAGCGCTCCTTAAAAGGCTCGCCCTGCCGCGCGCCCATCTCGCAGGCATTTCTCTGGGGGGAATGGTCGCCCTGCAGCTGGCGCTCGATTTCCCGCAGCTTGTCGACCGGCTGGTCCTTGTCAACAGCACGCCGGCAGTGACACCACAGACCTTTATGCAACGTCTGGAACTTTGGGCTCGTCTTGCCGCAGCCCGTCGCCTGAGCATGCGCTGGACCGGCTTTCTGTTGTCCTGGCGGCTCTTTCCTGCGCGGGAACAGCGTCCTCTGCGGAAACTCTTCCTTCAGCGCTGGTCACACTGCAACGCACACAGCTACCATGCAACGTTACGTGGCCTTGCCGGATGGACAGTTCTGGAGCGCCTGCCCCAACTGCAGGCTCCGCTGCTGGTCATCTCAGGCGATCATGATTTTTTCCCGCTTTCTGCCAAACAGCTCTGCGCCGAGCGCGCACCACGGGGCAGGCTTGTCACCATTGCAAATTCCCGGCATGCCTCCATCATCGATCAGCCTGAGGCCTGTACCCGCATTCTGCTCGACTTTTTCGGCGGCAACAGCTGATGATGCCGAAAAATTTTTGTTCCGCAGACGGTCTTTTGTGTTCCGCCACATGCACATGGTGGTATGTTAGTTTTTCTGAGAAAAAGAGGTGGAAGAATTCCCGTTGTTCTCTCCATCCTGAAAACCCATTTTTTCGAATTCATTCAAAAGGAGCGCTTTTCATGGCAGATCAACCGATACCGGTCTTTGACGAAGCAACCGAACAACTGACAGTCAATTCGATCCGTTTTCTGGCATTGGACGCCATTGATCAGGCCAAAAGCGGTCATCCGGGCATGGTACTGGGGGCCGCTCCTATGGCCTATGTGCTGTTTTCCCGTTTTTTGAAGTTCAACCCTCGCGCCCCGCTCTGGCCCAACAGGGACCGTTTCATCCTCTCCTCCGGACATGCTTCCGCCCTGCTCTACTCGCTATTGCACCACGCAGGCTACAATATTTCGCTGGAAGACATGAAAAATTTCCGTCAATGGGGCTCTGCGACTCCTGGACATCCGGAATATGGCCACACGCCGGGTGTGGAGGCCACGACCGGCCCCCTGGGCCAAGGACTGGCGATGGCGGTGGGCATGGCGATAGCCGAACGCGCCATGGCCGCGCATTTCAACCGCGATGACCATGAGATCGTCAATCACTATACCTACGTTTTGGCGGGAGACGGCGACATGATGGAAGGCGTGGTCTCCGAAGCCGCATCACTTGCCGGGCATCTGCGTCTCGGCAAGCTTATCTGTCTCTATGACAGCAACGATGTGACGCTGGCCGGTCCCACCAATACCAACTTTACCGAAGATACGGCGCGCAAGTTCGAAGCTCTCGAATGGTATGTGCAGAAAGTTGCGGACGGAAATGATCTGCGGGCCATAAGCGAAGCAATTGCGGCGGCACAAAAAGATGCGCGTCCCTCGCTGATTATCGTCAAGACCCACATCGGTTTCGGAAGTTCCAAATTTCAGGACAGTTTCAAGGCGCACGGCGCGCCCTTTGGCCCTGAGGAAACGCTGGCCATCAAGAAAAACCTAGGCTGGAAATTTAAAGAGCCATTCACCGTACCGGAAGAAGCGCACAGTATATTTATTAACGCCGCCCGCAACGGCGTAACCAGCAATGCCGAGTGGGACAGTCTGCTGCGCAGTTACGCCGGCGAATATGCCGGCATGAAGGAAGAGTGGGATCGCTTCCATGAAAACGTCCTGCCGGAGAACTGGGAAGAAATGCTGCCCACCTTCCCTCCCGGCGGCAAAGCCATTTCCACACGTGCGGCCGGCGGACAAACGCTGGACTCCGTCTCCCGAATACTGGAGAGGATCATCGGTGGTTCCGCAGATCTTGCCCCTTCCACCAAAACCGAGCTTAAGCAACAGGGGCTGTTCGCCCATCCCGATACCGTCCCGCATAATGCAGATCCTGACGAGCTGCAGGGCTACGCCGGCCGCAATATCGCCTTCGGTGTGCGGGAACACGCCATGGGTGCCATTCTCAACGGCATTGCCGCCCATGGAAGCGGTTTGCGTCCCTTCGGCTCTACTTTTCTGGTCTTTGCCGACTACCTGCGTCCCGCTTTGCGTCTTGCCGCGCTGATGAAACTGCCGGTTGTCCACGTCTTCACCCACGATTCCATCGCGGTGGGCGAAGACGGCCCCACCCATCAGCCCATAGAGCAGATAGCCAGTCTGCGGGCCATTCCCGGCTTGACCGTCATCCGTCCGGCCGATGCCAACGAAACAATGGAGGCCTGGCGTTACATCCTGACCCACCAGGAGCCGACCGCACTTATCCTTTCCCGGCAGAATCTGCCGGTTCTCGAGCAGCGTTCCAAGACTGGCGATGTATCGAAGGGTGCCTACATCCTGGCCGACAGTGAAAAGGCGCCCAGCCTTATCCTGATTGCCACTGGAAGCGAGGTATCCCTTGCCCTCAAGGCCTGGCAGCAGCTGACCGCCGAAGGCATCGCCGTAAGGCTGGTCAACATGCCGTCCTGGGAGCTCTTTGAAGCGCAGCCGCAGAGCTACCGCGAATCGGTGCTGCCGTCCACGGTGCGCAAACGGCTGGCGGTGGAAGCCGGCAGTCCGCAGGGTTGGGAGCGCTACGTGGGGTTGGATGGAGCGATTCTCGGCATGACCGGCTTCGGCGCCTCCGGGCCGGGAGAAACGGTCATGAAAAATTTCGGCTTCACCGTGGAGAACATCGTCAAAAAGGCCAAGGCGCTTTAAAACGCTGTTCCTTTCAATAAAAAACCGCAGCCGGTTTGAGACCGGTTGCGGTTTTTTTGTGCCAACTTTCTCTTTTCTTCATTTATCCAAAGGGACTATTCCATCTCGATCCAGGAAATATCGCCGCCTCCCTCGCGCAGAACCTCCACCTGATCCCCAACAAGGCTTATCACGGACGAAGGCTCACCGCGCAAAATCCCGCCATCCACCACCATATCCAGCTGTTTTCCAAATACCCGCTCAATTTCCTGCGGATCGCTTAACGAATCCTCGCCGCTGATGTTGGCGCTGGTCGTCACCAGGGGATGCCCCAGTTCACGCACAATCATGTTGCAGATGGCGTTGTCGGGAATGCGGATGCCGACGGTGTGCTGGCGGGTCATGAGCAGACTGGGGGCCACTCTGGTTGCCTCCAGCACAAAGGTGTAAGGACCGGGCAAATGCCGCTTGACAATCTTGAAGGCGAAGTTGCTGACCTGAGCGTACTGGGTGATATCGGAAATATCGGAACAGATAAATGAAAAAGGCTTGCGCGGATCCCTCTGCTTGAGCTGGTAGATCCGCTTGAGCGCTTTCTGGTTGAAAATATCGCATCCAATGCCGTAAACCGTATCGGTGGGATAGGCGACAACACCGCCTTCACG
>JAILGY010000196.1:0-13703 GCA_024696325.1 bacterium
CGTCCCGTAAAGCCCTGCCGCCGCAGTTCCGCGGAGACCTCCCGCAGATCCTGCAGCGTCGGTTCTCCCGCCACCAACAGTTCATCGGAGTGTTTGAGGTGGAACCAGAGCTTCCCGTTGTACTCCTGCCAATGGGTGCCACAGGACTGCCCCCAGGCGTAGAGATTGACAAAGCAGAATTCGCAGCTGCGTTCGTCAGAGACCGAAAGTACGGGCTCCAGAATCGCCCGGTCGGAAAGTTCCACCGCCCTGAAATCCGCATAGGAAAACGTTGACATGGAGATCCTTCAAATCCTTTGCTGAAACCGGAAAAGTCCCCGAAAGTTGCCGGATCGTCGTTGAAACCCTGTGAAAGCAGTTTCCCTCTAAAGTTCGGGGCGATGGGGAGGACAGCCGGTTTCCACAAGGCCGATTTCATATTCCAGAGCCTTGAGCAACTCTTCCGCATCCCGTGTGCGCAAGGCTGGATAGCCCACTTCCACCAGCGCCTGATGCGGATCCAGTGTGCGCAGCATCGCCAGACCGTCATACGCTTCGAGAATGCAGCGCAGATCGCCAATGCGCTCCCTCGCTATGACAAACCAGCGCAGCTTCCAGAGGCATTCCACGCCCTGTTCTCCGAAAGATGATGGAGTCATGCCGGACGCTCCCGTTCGTAGAGAAGCAACGCCAGAATGGTCTTGGAGTCGCTGATGACGCCGTTTTTCACCATCGCCAGGGCTTCGTCCCAGGGCACGCAAACGAGGCGGATAAATTCGTCGTCTTCCGTCTGCTGCCTGTCCCGGGCTGTTACCTGGGCCGCGAACAGCTGCACCTGCGCGTCGGTCATGCCGAGCGCGTTGTGAACCCGTCCCAGCGGTTGAAGTTGATCGACCCGGCAGCCGATCTCCTCGCGGAGCTCCCGGCGGGCGCAGTCGGCGGCGGTTTCGCCCGGCTCCACCTTGCCCGCGGGAATTTCCCATACCAGATTCGCAACCGATGGTCGGTACTGTTGAATGAGTCCCACCCGCCCATCGGCGAAGAGCGGCAGTACCGCCACCGCTCCCCTGGGAGAATAGTGCACCACATGATAGCTTGCGCGCCGGCCATCCGGCAGCTCATGCTCTTCAAGGGCAACTGAAAAGCTCCGCCCCGTAAAGGCGGTTTCCTGTTTTATCCTCATGATGGATATGCTCTTTCACAATACTGGTTCTTTGTATGCGGCCCTGTTTTCTTTCGCACTTTTCTCCTAGAATGTGTTGATACGCCGGATGAACGAATGCAGGAGCCCATAGCAACGTTGATTGAAGTGGAACATCAGGCGCGGCAGGTCCATCAGATCCAGCTGATCGTTTTCGTCCGGCAGGGCCTCGCCCTGGTGCAGGTGCCCTCTGGCAATGATGTCGTGAAATTCCTCTTCCAGAATGGCGACCTGCTCGGCCGTCAGGGCGCGGTTGAGTCGCACGATCAGCATATCGTCCACAAAACGCATCGAGTGGTAGATACGGTAGAAGTCGTCGATTACCTGCACCGCTTCCAGGGGATCGCGTGTCAGCGTGAATAGACCGAAATCCTGTCCGGAGATCAGCCCCTTGGTGAGCAGGGTGTTTTTCATGAAAGTGAGCAGGTTCTCCCAGTAATCCCCGTTGTCGTCGTCGATGAGTACCAGTGGCACCGGCGCCATTTTGCCGGTCTGCACCAGGGTGATCGTTTCCATCACCTCGTCCTGCGTACCGAAGCCCCCCGGAAAGCCCACGACCGCATGCGCCTCATTGAGGAAGGCCAGTTTGCGGGTAAAGAAGTAGCGGTAGACGATGGAGCGGGGATTTTCCTTCATCACCGGGTTGGTTGCCTGCTCGAAGGGCAGCCGGATATTGGCGGCAAAGGAGTTCTCCGCGCCGGCGCCCTCATTGCCGGCCTGCATGATGCCGCCGCCGCCGCCGGTAATGACCATGTAGCCACGTTCTGCCAACAGTTTGCTGAAGGTGCGGCATTTTTGATAGATGTTTTCCTCGGGGGTGGTGCGTGCCGAACCGAAAATGGTGACCTTCTTGCGGTGCCGGTATGGGGCGAAGACCTTGTTGGTGTAGCCCATTTCCTGCATGGAGTTGCGCAGCAGCTTGAGATCGGGCGGATAGTCGCTTTCGATGGCGGCCTTCAGCGCGGTAAGGATGATTTCACGTGTGATTTCTGGATAATGGGCCCCGGTTTGGGCGATCAGTTCGTCAATGCGATCGTCGATGACGCCGTTGACGCGTTCCAATGAAAGTTCCATCAAAAAACCTCCCTGACAAGTGATGAGCCTTTGCTGCCTTTGGTATGCAAAAAACGG
Source organism: bacterium (assembly GCA_024696325.1). Taxonomy (GTDB): domain Bacteria; phylum Desulfobacterota; class Desulfuromonadia; order Desulfuromonadales; family JAAYDE01; genus RGIG7977. Next base: position 2,312 of record JAILGY010000196.1, read on the forward strand.
TACACCCTTTGCAAACCGAAAAAAAACGGGTAGAGTGCAGCATATATACAATGTTTTTGGACAAGTCCCAATCAGAGATTGTCGAGATTTTTTATCAACCGAAAAACAAGGAGGAACAAACACCATGGCAGATGAAGGCACCAAGGGAATGGATCTGCGCAAGGCGATTCAGTGGCTTTCCGAACAAAGTGGAGGAGGTGACTGGAGTTACGCGCTGATTGATGAAGCCAGCATCCGTTTCAACCTTTCCCCGCAGGATGGAGAATTTCTCCTGCAAATGCGCAAGAAGAACAAACAGCAGCAGTAATCGGCAAGTGCTTTTGCCTGGGGGAAGGTACTTCCCCCAGGCGCGCTTTTTCGCCGGTCTTGCGGCAGGGAATGACCTTTCGTGCTTTGGCAGGGGTTGACCGCGGGATCGGCGTTCATGCTTTTTCAGGGAATGCGTTTGCCCGGATCGCCGTGGCATCTCTTCAACTCACCGCCTGCATGATATGGTTTGCACATGTCATTGAAGGATCCGATTACCATGACCAAACTGACCCCGAAACATTCTTCGCAGGATTTGCCGGAGACGAAAACGCCAGATGCCGCTTTGGGCATCATGACCTGCTTGCGCCGGGAAATTGCGGCGCTTGTCTGGCTGGCCGTGGGCGCCTTTCTGCTGATGGCGCTCTACAGCTACGACCTGCGGGATCCCACTTTCGGCAAGATCGCGCAGTCGTCGCAAATCTACAACGCCATGGGCAGCATCGGATCGCATATTGCCGGTTTGCTCTATCAGGCTTTTGGCTTTGCGGCCTTTCTTTTGCCGCTGGCCGCGGTGGTGATAGCCCTTCGCCTGCTGGTCCTGCGCAAAATCACCTTTCGTCTGCACAAGATTCTGGCCGTGGGCGTGCTGGTCTTTTCGTTGTGCGGTCTGCTTTCGCTCCGCTGTCCGCACCTTGCCATCGGGCATCTGAAACTGAAGGACGCAGGCGGATCCTTTGGGCATCTTCTGGCAACCTTGCCCGGGCAGTACCTCAACGTGAATGGCACCACGCTGGTTCTGGGCCTGACCGCGCTGATCGCCCTGCTGGTTGCGACGCGCTTTTCACTTCTGTGGTGGATGCACACGCTGATAGGGCGGTCCGTCTCGTGGTGGAAGGCAGGGGCGCCCCGGCGGGCGGCGCGCCAGGCCGAAAAGGAAGAACAGCGCCAACTCCGGCATGAACAGCGTGAGGCCGAACGGTTGCAGCGCGAGGCGCAGCGCCGGGAGGAACAGCAGCAACGGGAGCAGGAAAAGCTGCGGCGCAAACAACAGAAGGAAGAGGAACGTCGCATGATGGCGGCGGAAGCGCAGCCGGGGGAGGCGCAAGGCTGGGGCGAAACGGTGCTGGACGAAAGCCTGGAAGAGATTGCCCCACCGCAGATATCGCAAATGCCAGCTGCCCATGCTGCCGGGATTTCCTGTACGCCGGAAGTTTCGCCTCAGCGTAAGGCCAAAGGGAAGAAGGCGCGTCCCGATGGGCAGGAAGCGAATCAAAACAGGGACGCATCATCGGAGGGCGCTTATGAACCGCCCGCGTTAAATCTGCTGGATCTCGCCAAGATCGCCACGGCGCCGCAGGATCGCGAGGTGCTGATGAAGAACGCCCATCTGCTGGAGAACAAGCTGGGAGATTTCCATGTGGATGGCCAGGTGGTGGAAGTCAAGCCGGGCCCGGTGGTGACGATGTACGAGTATCTGCCGGCTCCTGGAATAAAGGTCAACAAGATCGCAAGCCTGCAGGATGATTTGACGATGGCGCTGCGCGCCCATTCCATCCGGATCGTGGCTCCCATTCCGGGCAGCGGCGTGGTGGGCATCGAAATTCCCAATCCGAATCGCGAGATGGTGCTTTTGCGCGACATCCTGGAGAACGATGCCTTTCAGCAGGCGGGCAGCAAGCTGCCGCTGGCTTTGGGCAAGGACATCTTCGGGCAGGCGGTGGTGGCCGATCTGGCCAAGATGCCGCATCTTCTGGTTGCCGGTGCGACCGGCAGCGGCAAGTCGGTCTCGGTGAACACCATGATTCTTTCGCTGGTCTACCATGCCTCTCCCAAGGATGTACGCTTCATCATGGTGGATCCCAAACGGCTGGAACTTTCCATCTACGAGGGCATCCCGCATCTGCTGCTGCCCGTGGTAACCGATCCCAAGAAGGCCGGCATGGCGTTGGCCTGGGCGCTCAGGGAGATGGATCGCCGCTATCAGCTGATGAGCGACAAGCAGGTGCGCAATATCGACGGCTACAACCAGAAGATAGCCCAGGAACTGGAACAGCGGCCCGCTCCCCCGGTGGAGGAAAGCGGGGAGGAGGCGATGACGGAGAAGGCGGAGCCGGAACTGGAGCACGGTCATCTGCCCTACATCGTCATCATCGTGGACGAGCTGGCGGATCTGATGATGGTGGCCGGACGCGAGATTGAGGAGTCCATCACCCGGCTTGCGCAGATGGCGCGCGCCGCCGGCATCCATCTGATTTTGGCCACCCAGCGCCCCAGCGTGGATGTCATTACCGGCCTAATCAAGGCGAATTTTCCGACGCGTATTTCCTTCAAGGTGGTATCGCGCACCGATTCCCGCACCATTCTGGATGTCATGGGCGCGGAGGCCCTTCTGGGCAGCGGCGACATGCTGTTTCGTCCGCCGGGAAGCAGCGTGTTGAAGCGTGTGCACGGCGCCTACGTTTCTGACGGCGAGGTGGAACGGGTCGTGGAGTATCTGAAGACACAAGGTTCGCCGGAGTACGACGAATCGATTCTGGAAACGCCGGGCGAGGGCGGCTATCCTGACGGGCAGGGAGACGACGGCTACGACGAGAAGTGGGACGAGGCGCTGGCGCTGGTGGCGCGTACCCGGCAGGCTTCCATTTCCATGCTGCAGCGTCATCTGCGCATTGGCTACAATCGTTCGGCACGTATCATTGAACAGATGGAGCGGGAAGGGATCATCGGTCCTTCCGACGGTACCAGCCGTCCGCGCGAGATCTTCATCGATCCTATTGAATAAAGCCGATTGAGGGAGCGGCTTCCTCTTTGGGGAAGCTGGCCGCGTAGCGGCCTGAAGAGGTAAAAACCGGATTTAGACTCCCCTCCTCCCAAGGAGGATTTTTATGGAAGAGCAGATGTTCATCGACGGCCGTCCCAACAAGTCGGCGCTGAAACGGGCGGCACTTGCGGTCGAGAAACTGGCCTCGCGCCTGGTAGAACTTTCTCCCGCGCAGCTTGGCCGCCTGCGGCTGCCGGAGGATATCAGGCAGGGGGTGCGGCTGGCGGCCCGTATCGCGAACGGCAGCGCGCGCTCGCGCCAGATCAAGTACCTGGCGGCGCAGCTGCGCAATGACGAGGAACTGGCCGGGCGGCTCAAGGCCTTTTTCGAGGGCGAGGAACAGCGCGACGGTGAGTCGATCCGGCGTTTTCATGGCCTGGAGGATCTGCGTGACCGGCTGTGCGCGTCCGGCACCTGTGCGCAGGCACTGGAGGAACTGCGCAACGTCTTCTCCAAAAGCGATCTGGAAACCATCGCACGGCTGGCGCGTTCGGCGCAGGAAGGCGATCGCCGGGCCGCCCGTGAAATCTTCCGGCGTCTCAACCAGAGCCCTTTGGGCGCTCCTGCGCAAGACAATACGCCATGAAGACGGCAAAGTCCGCCCAGAAGCGTCCCGTGGATGGCGAGGCCGAAAAGGCCAGGCTGGATTTCCGGGCAGGCGATCGGGTGAGCTTTGATTTTCAGGGCTCCACTAGGGCTGGGACCCTGGCCCGCGCCAATCCCCGGACGGCGCATGTGGTGTGCGATGACGGCCGCGAATTCCGGGTCCCCTACCGGCGTCTGCGGAAGGAAGATGGGGACAGTACGCTTTCCGGCGAAGGGCACTCTGAACGTGACAGTGAGCGCCTTGATTTCGTGCGCGGGCTTGCGGCAGAGCTTTTTGTACAACATAATCTTGTGGACTGGCGCTTTAGCTTTGACCGTGCTACCCGGCGGGCGGGCAGCTGCTGCCACACGGACCGTACCATCACGCTGGCCTATGAGTTTGCCCGGCAGGCGCCCGATGCGGAACTGCGTGAAACGTTGCTGCACGAAATCGCCCATGCTTTGGTCGGGCCGCGTCACAACCACGACGCCGTTTGGCGCGCGAAGGCGCTTGCCATAGGCTGTTCGGGACAGCGCTGCCACAGCATCAGCTTCACGCCGCCGCGCTACGTCGTTACCTGCGAGAACCACTGCTGGGCGGGCACCGCCGAGCGTCGCCGCCGCAACGTGGTGTGCAGGCACTGCCGTGGCGCCATTCTTTACCAGACCTACACCGAGGAACGGTTCAACACCGCCCGGGAAGCCGTTGCGCTGCATCAGAAAAGGCAGGGTGCCCGGGAATCTTGAAACATGCACTCTCAACAGAAGGAGGGCCCATCATGCGAGTATTGACAGGAATTTTTGCCGGGATTCTGCTGCTGTCCGGGATTTCCGCTCCGGCAAAGGCCGCGGGCGTGACGGACTACACGTTGGGCAGCTACCGCGTGTTTTGCTTCAGCGAAGGCGACCGCGCCACCGCTTTTGAAAAGATCACCCTTCCCGAAAAGTCCGCAGCACTGCGCGCGCAGGCGGGTGCCAACGCCAGCGGCATGAACTTTTTTGTGGTGGCCTCCGGAAATGAACGCTACCTGATCGATGCCGGAAATGCGGGGGAAACGACCGTGACCCTGCTTGAACAGGCGGGGATCCACCCCGGACAGATCACCCACATCCTTTTGACCCATATGCATCCCGACCATATCCGCGGGCTTCTGAGCGTCGAGGGCCAGGCGGTTTTTCCCAACGCGACTCTGCATGTGGCGCGGGAAGAGGCCGCCTACTGGAGCAATCCCGCCCAAAAGGGCGGCAATTTCGAGCGGGCGCGGCAGGTACTGGCGGTCTACGGAAAGCGGCTTGACTGCTTTGCGCAAAACAGCGTCATCGGTATTGCCGCATCCATTCCGGCCTTTGGGCATACTCCGGGCCATACCGCCTTCCGCCTGGGCGGTGAGGGGAAAAATCTGGTGTTCTGGGGAGATATCGTGCATGTGCCCATCCAGTTTGCCGATCCGGAAGTCTTTCTTTCCTACGACGTGGACGCCCCGCAGGCCATCGCCACGCGCAAGCGCCTGATGGCGCAGCTGGCCCAAAGTGGTGATTTTATAGTTGGCGCGCATATCCTTGCCCCCGGCATTGGCCGGCTTGAGGCGGCGGGCGAGGGCTACAGGTTCGTGCCGGGGCTGGAGTAATTCGGGACGCACGTTTGGAAATGACAGACAACGCTGGTTGCCGCTGAAAAAATTCCTGTGCTTAGGGAATTGTGGCCGAATATTTCTTGAGGAGAAGATCTGGGTGGTAGGAGAGCTTGGCCTTTCGCAGGCCGGGCGAGCCCAGATCCTCCTCACGGTTGATCCAGACGGCGTTTTTTTCGTTGAGCAGATATTCCGAAAATATCTGGTTTATCGCCGCGAAACCGCCAGATTCCGCGTATTTGCCATAGCTTTTTTCGAAATGGATGTCGTAGACGCCGTCGGATATCTGTGAAGCGACTATCATGGCCGCCGGTTCGCCGCCAGCCATGATGACCATGCCTTCCAGTTCCAGTTCGTCCCACAGGCTCAGAGCCTGCGGGATGCTTTTTTGCTCCGCCGCAAGCGTATGGTCCGGCGTGCCCTGGTGTTCCAGCAACCAGAGTTTGGCCACTTCACCGGCAAGTGGAACGGTCTCACGCCGGAGCGGCACTGTTTTGAAGTCCGGGAATGTTCTCCTGAATTTTGATACGTGATTTTTCTTCTTGTGATTGAGGCGCCCCGGCAGTTTGGCGAGATGCGTGGCGCTGTAGATGTAATCGCTGTCGCCTTCGTCCAGGGTGAACCGCGCCTGCGACATGTGCCGGGCAAGCCATTCCTTCTGCTCTTCAAGCAGCAGGCAGAAGCGGAGTTCCTGATGACGCTCCCTTGCATCCTCCTCCAGAACCTTCAGGAGCATTTCGGAATTGCCGGTGCCCAGAGGAAAGGCGTAGCTCTGCTGCCCCGGCATGGAAGGGTTTGTGGTGTAACGCCGCACAAGGAAACCCTCCGCGAAGGCTATATGGATACCGTACTTCTCCTGCAGGAGGAAGAGGTTGGCCGCCGCGAGATCGCTGGCCTTCGCTCCGCATTGCCGGGTGATCTGGCGGATTCCGGGCAGATCCGCGATATCTGCTTTTTTCCATTTCAGCATTTCGGCGGTCCGTTATCCCTTGCAGCTTTCCAGTTCGGGTTCCACCATTTGTGGAGTTTTTTCTTCCCTGGGAACTTTGCCTTTTGCGCCGGTGGAACGGAAGATCAGCTGTTCGCCGTCCGCATCAATACGTACTTCTCCTCCCTTTTTGAGTTCGCCGAAGAGGATCTCGGTGGCGATGGCGTTGCTGACCTGTTCCTGAAGGTACCGTCCCAGCGGCCGGGCGCCGAAGAGCGGATCGAAACCGCGGCGGGCGATGTGCGCGCGGGCTGCGGCCGTGACGTGCAGCAGGACCTGCTTTGCGGCAAGGCGATCCTTCAGCTCGCCGAGGAACTTGTCCACAATTTGCCCCATGGCTGCCTGGGTCAGCGGCTGGAAGGCAATGATGGCGTCAAGCCGGTTGCGGAATTCGGGCGTAAACATCTTTTCCACCGCCTGTTTGGACGAGCCGGGCGCAGCATCGCCAAAACCGATGGCCCTGGCGCTCTGTTCGCGGGCGCCGGCGTTGCTGGTCATGATCAGGATAATATTGCGGAAATCCGCCTTCTTCCCGTTGTTGTCGGTCAGGGACGCATGATCCATCACCTGCAGCAGGATGTTGAAGAGGTCGGGATGCGCCTTTTCAATTTCGTCCATCAGCAGGACGGCGCGGGGATTTTTGGTCACCGCGTCGGTCAGAAGTCCTGCCTGATCGAAGCCGACATAGCCGGGAGGGGCGCCGATGAGCCGGGCAACGGAGTGCTTCTCCATGTATTCGCTCATGTCGAAGCGAATGAAGGGTACACACAGGTTGTCCGCCAGCTGCCGTGCCACCTCGGTTTTGCCGACGCCGGTCGGCCCGGTGAAGAGGAAGGATCCTACCGGCTTTTCTGGATGGCCCAGTCCCGCGCGGTTGCGCAAAATGGTTTGGTTGAGGGTATCCAGCGCATTGTCCTGCCCAAAGATTTTGCGGCCCAGATCCCGGCGCAGGTTTTTGAGCCGGGAGCGTTCCGACGAGGAGACGGAGCGTTCCGGAATACGCGCGATCCGGCAGACGACCGACTCGATTTCCTTTGCGCCGACCGAGTTTTTCTCCGGATGGTGGATACGGGCAAAGGCCCCGGCCTCGTCAAGGACATCCACCGCCTTGTCGGGCAGGTAGCGCTGGTTGATGAAGCGCGCGGAGAGTTCTGCGGCCGTTTTCAGCGCTTCCGGACGGTAGCGCACCGCGTGGTACTTTTCGTAAGCCCCTTTAAGCCCTTCAAGAATGGCGATCGTTTCGGCGACCGAAGGCTCCGGAACGTCGATCTTCTGAAAGCGCCGTGACAGCGCGCGGTCCTTTTCGAACAGGTTGCGGTATTCCTCGTAGGTTGTGGCGCCAATGCAGCGCAGTTCACCTGAAGCCAGCGCCGGCTTGAGGATGTTGGCGGCGTCCAGCGTGCCGTTGCCTGCTGAACCGGCGCCTATCAGGGTATGGATTTCGTCGATGAACAGGATGTTTTTGTCCTTTTGCCTGAGCGCGTCAATCACCGCCTTGATGCGTTCCTCGAAGTCCCCGCGGAATCTGGTGCCGGCAACCAGAGCGCCAAGATCCAGCGCGTACATGGAAAAATCGAGCAGTGGAGCGGCAATTTCGCGGCGCTGGATGAGACGTGCCAGGCCTTCCGCCAAGGCAGTTTTGCCGACGCCGGGATTTCCGACAAAAATTGGGTTGTTCTTGCTGCGGCGGCAGAGGATCTGCACGGCGCGGCGGATCTCCTCCTCACGGCCGATGAGCGGATCGATCTTGCCGTTCGCTGCGCGCGCGACTAGATCGGTGGTGAACATCTCCAGGGGATCCCCTTCCGCTTTCCTCTGGCAGGGGGCGGCGCTTACGGGGCTCCCTTTACGAATGTTGTGGGAGATGAAACTCAGCACATCAAGCGGGTTCACCCCCATCTTGTCAAGCAGGTAAGCTGCCTGGCAGTTCCTTTCACTCAAAATGGCGTGCAGAAGATCGCCTATGCCTATCTCCTTTTGCCCGGAAGACTGGTAGTGAAGGATGGCACGCTGGAGGATGCGCTGCAGGGCAGCGGTCTGCTCGGGTATCGTTTCCTCCGGGCGCCGGATGGAGTCCAGAGCGCTGTCCAGATAGTGTTCCAGCATACGCCGCAGTTCGGAGACGTTGGCGCCGCAGGCGTCGATGATGCGGACGCCGTCGTCGCTCTGGGCGATGGCATAGAGCACATGTTCGGCGGTGACATACTCATGGTGGCGTCGCTGGGCTTCATAGACCGCATGTGCGAAAACGTCCTGGCTTTCCTGGCTGAATATGGCGGGCATCAGACCTCCGTGATGGAACAGCGCAGGGGAAATCCCGCCGCGCGGGCCAGACTGTGGACTTTGAGGACCTTGGTTTCGGCAATGTCGAAGGGGTAGACACCGCACACGCCTTCGCCTTCGGTATGGATGAGCAGCATGATCTGATTGGCTTCGGCCGCGGATTTGCCGAACACTCTGCGAAGAATTTCCACCACAAACTCCATGGTGGTGTAGTCGTCGTTGTGCATCAGGACCCGGCAGTTGGGAGGCGGTTCAAGCCGTGTCGCGAGATTTTCCTTCTGGGTGGCGTTCCGTTCGCTCATCGCCTGGCTCCTTTTTCTGTGAAAACGTTTTTTGCCATGAAAAAAGAGAAGAATACGAAGATGGTCAATTCCTGCTTGCAGAGTATAATGTAAATTGCCACATTGCAGATAACAACGGCGAAACGCATAAAATTCATCGGGGGAAGGAGGATATTCTGTATGGCAGAAGACGACAATGGCTCCCAGAATTCCGGAGACGAAAGGAAAGTCATCAACATTCGGCTGAATGGAAGGAGGAGAGGCGGAGAAAAACTGCCCAGAGTGGACCTGCCGGGACGCCTGGCCCTGTTGGGTGTAGTGGCGGCGCTGTTGCTGTGGGGTGCGGCATCCTCGTTCTATCAGGTCAATCCCGAAGAGACCGGGGTGGTGCTGCGTTTCGGCAAGTATGTCGGGCTGGCGCAGCCGGGGCTGAACTTCCGGCTGCCCTTTGGGATCGACCGGGTGTACATGGTCAAGACCGGGCGCAACTACAAGGAGGAGTTTGGTTTCCGCACCGCTTCGACCACTGGTGCGCGCACCGTCTACAAGCCCGATGCCTTCGACGATGAATCATTGACTTTGACCGGCGATCTCAATGTCAGCGATATTGAATGGATCGTCCAGTTCCAGATAATCGATCCCTTCAAGTTCCTCTTCAATATCAAGGATCCCCGCGCGGCAATCCGCGATGTCTCCGAAGCGGTGGTGCGCCGGGTCGTGGGCAATTCCAACGTTACCCAGGTTCTGACGACCGACCGCGCGCTGCTTGCCGCCGATATTGAGCGTGAAACCCAGGCCGTGCTCAAGAACTACGATATCGGCGTGCGCATCGTGACCATCAAGTTCCAGGACGTCAATCCTCCCGCCCCGGTCAAAACCGCGTTCAACGAGGTGAACGAGGCCGAGCAGCAGCGGGAAAGCCTGATTCTCAATGCGCGCGAGGAATATAACCGGGAGGTGCCCAAGGCCCGGGGCGTGGCGCGCAGCCAGATTCTGGAGGCGGAAGGGTATGCGGTGGAGCGTATCAACCGTGCGGAAGGCGAGCGCACCCGTTTTCTGGCGCTGCTGGAGGAATACCGCAAGGCGCCGGAGGTAACGCGAACCCGGCTCTATCTGGAAACGATGGAGCAGATTTTGCCGCGCATCCGTGAAATTTATGTCATGGACAAGGAAGGAAGCGGCGCTCTGCCCCTGTTGCCGTTGCGCGTCCAGGAACGTGCGGCAGCGTCTGGAAAGGAGGTGTCCCCATGAAAGGGCGTCTGATTGTGCTCATCGTTTTGGCGGTGCTTCTGGGGGCGGCCCAGAACGGTTTCTATGTAATTGAGGAGGGCTGGCAGGGAATTCTGACCCAGTTTGGCAAACCGACAGGCGGCGTGAAGGAAGCGGGCCTGCACTTCAAGATTCCCTTCATTCAGGAACTGTACCGCTTTCAGAAACGGATTCTGAAATGGGACGGCGATCCCAACCAGATCCCCACCCGTGACAAGCGCTACATTTTTCTGGATACCACCGCGCGTTGGCGGATAGCCGATCCACTGCTTTTCTTGAAGACCGTGGCCACCGAACAGGGGGCCATGAGCCGGCTGGACGATATTCTGGATTCCGTGGTTCGGGATGCAGTTTCCGGCCATCTGTTGGTGGAACTGGTGCGCGGCCGCGGCTATCAGCCGCCCAGGGAACGCGGCGACGAACCGCCCGAGACCATTGAAATTGAGGGCGTGCCGGTGGATGTTTCCTCGCTGGTTGGGCGCGAAGAAATTCTGGCCGGCATTTTGGCCAAGGCGCGTGAGCTCACCCCCGAGTACGGCATTGAGCTTATCGACATGCAGATCAAGCGCATCGGTTATGTGGAGCAGGTGCGCAAGCGGGTCTACGAGCGCATGATCTCCGAACGGAAGAAGGTGGCGGCACAGTTCCGGGCCGAAGGCGAAGGAGAGAAGGCCGACATTCTGGGACAGATGCAGCGCGAGTTGAAGAAGATCCAGTCGGAAGCCTACCGCCAGTCGGTGCAGATTCGCGGCGAGGCGGATGCCAAGGCCGCCGCCATTTATGCCGACGCCTTTGGACACGACAAGGAATTTTATTCGTTTGTCCGTACCTTGGAGTCCTATCAGAAGGCGGTGCAGAACAACGGCCGCCTGGTTATCTCCACCGGCTCGGACTTCTATCGTTATCTGAAAAACGCCCAATGACGCCGCTTGTGGTCGATTTTGAGCAATTTCATATTCATCGGGAGAGACATTATGAAGAGGATGCGATTTTTCTGGTTTTCGTTGTTGGCAGTGACCTTGCTGCTTTCCGGTTGTGGTTACAACACCATGCAGAAGAACGAGGAGGCGGTCTTTGCCGCGTGGGGTGATGTGGAAGCGGCCTACCAGCGCCGTTCCGATCTGATCCCCAATCTGGTGGAAACGGTCAAGGCCTATGCCGCCCATGAAAGGGAGACCCTGCAGGCGATAACCGAGGCGCGCGCCGAAGTGGGCAAAATTCAGATTTCGGCAAAGGAGCTTGAGAATCCTGCGGCGCTGCAGAGATTCACCGAGGCGCAGGGCGC
>JAILGY010000156.1:0-3283 GCA_024696325.1 bacterium
ATCTCTTGCCATGAAACGACGGGATGCAATAATTTTCCGCGTTACGGGATCCACCAGCCGGGCATCGAAACAAACTGTCGCCTGAGGCGGCATGGAAGCATGATACTCTACCTGGAAAGCGCGCAACGCGCCCCCCAGCAGGACATCGGGCCGCAAGAGATCCTCTTCCGAACTTAGCTGGGAAATACGTCCATCGTTTATAAACGCCTCCAGCAGATAGTCACGCACCAGCACAGGCGTAAAGGTATTCCAGCGCACATCCGGATAGGCGCTGATCTGCTGTTCATCCGGCGCCACCAAAATGCGGGAGCGCCCCAGCGCCCCATTCGCTTTGGGTGCCATAACGCACAGAGAAGTATTGATCTTGCTCCCATGATATGCCGCTATGGTGGCAGCCGGCAAACGGTAAACGGTCTGCGGCGGAGCGCTGCTCAGCAAAGAACAGCCGGAAACAGCCACGGCTACCAAAATTGTTGCCCAGTATCTCATTTCTTGAACTCCTTGATGCGATCACGCCCCATCAGATAGGAAGCCGGATCCTCATCCAAACGTTGTGCAATCTTCCTGAACGAAGCCAAGGCGAAACGCAGTTCGCGAATTGCCGGTCCAAGATCGGCCAATCCCTGCATACCGCTATTCAACGCATTTTTATTACTTTTAAGGATATTTTCCAGGGCAAGACTGCTCCTCTCCAGGGAAGCCATGGTCTTGTTGGCATCGGTCAGCAGGGTTTTACCCTGGGTTGCCAGCAAATCATTCGCCTGCCGAAGCGTTTTTGCCGCGCTGTTCGCCGCTTCTCGGGCCTGATCTCCGGCAGCAGCCAGACTTTTCAGCACACTCCGAATCTCTTCTCTCTGCCCGGCAAGAGCGGCAGAAATCGTATTCAGATGTTCCAAAAAGGCCGCCACATTGCCGGCATTTTTCTCGGAAAGCAATTTGCTTGCATTGTCGATGAGCACGTTGACCTTGGTAAACAATTCCTCGCCACCGATTTGCAACTTGGCGAACGGCGACGGTTCCGTCTCAATACGGGGGAATTCCTCTCCCTCATGCGCCGTCAGCAGCGGACTGTCCGGTGAACCGCTGGTCAGCTGGATATTGGTGGCACCAGTGATGTTGGCCAGTATCAGCCGTGCCCGGGTATCCTTCTTCACCGGAGTATTGCTGTAAATACCCACCCGCGCCCATACACGACGCGGATCCGTGGTGTCCAGCCACAGATCCTTGACCTCACCAACCCTGATCCCGCTGTACTGCACCGCATTGCCCACGGAAAGCCCGGTCACATCCTCCTGAAAAACAATGTCGTATAACTGAACATCCCGGGTATGCCCGGAACGGGCAACCCACAGGCAAAACAGCAATCCGGCCGCCGCGACCAGAACGGTGAACGCACCGACCAGCACATACCGTGCACGCGTCTCCATATGTTATCCTCCTCAAAAACTTCCGGCGCCGTTTTCAAACGACGTTTCATCAATTTCAAAAGTTGAAGGGAATTTGCTTTATCAACAGTCTCGCAACCGCCCCTTCCTGCCTTTCACACAGTTTCAGGAACCAATACGCTGTTTGGCCTGCAATGCCGCACGTCCCCGCGGACCGTGGAAATATTCCCGAACCCAGGCGTCATCCGTTTCAGCCACCACATCCAGCCGATCCGCCACCAAAACCTTTTTTTGCGACAGCACGGCCACCCGATCGCAGACGGTATACAGCGTGTCAAGATCGTGGGTTACCAGAAAAACCGTCAGGTTGAGCGCATCCCGCAAGGTCAGCAGCAGTTGGTCAAACGCGGCCGCACCAATGGGATCGAGACCGGCGGTCGGCTCATCCAGAAACAAAATATCGGGATCGAGCGCCAACGCGCGCGCAAGCGAAGCGCGTTTGACCATTCCTCCCGACAGTTCGGACGGATATTTGCTCCCCGCCACATCCGGCAAACCCGCCAAAGCGAGCTTCACCGCCGCAAGCTTTTCCGCATCGGGACGCTTCATATGGGCATGCTCGATCAGCGGCAAAGCAATGTTTTCGATAACGGTCAACGACGAAAACAAAGCCCCGTTCTGAAACAGCACGCCAAAACGCCGTTCGACCGAAGAACGGCGCTCATGAGAGAGCTTTTGCAAATCCTCGCCGAAAACTCGTACTTCACCGGCGCTGGGACGACGCAGACCTACAATTGAGCGCAACAGCACCGATTTTCCCGTTCCTGAGCCGCCAACCACTCCCAAAATTTCGCCGCGAAAGACATCCAGATCCAATCCCTCGTGAACCGCATGCGTTCCGAAGCGGTTCACCAGATTACGCACCGAAATGACGACCTCTTCCCTTACCATTTCATCTCCATGAAGAACATGGCGGCTATCGCATCCAGCAGGATCACCATGAAAATCGACTGTACCACGCTGGACGTCGTATGAGCGCCCACGGAACGGGCACTTCCTTCAACCTTGAATCCCTCCAAGCAACCGATAATTGCTATGACAAAAGCGAAAACCGGCGCCTTGGCAATTCCGGTCAAAAAATGCCGGATACTCACCGTCTGAATAATATCCAGATACCGCGCAGCAGAAATATCCAGAGAAAAAACCGCCACCACCGCGCCTCCCACCATGCCGGAAACGACCGCAACAAAGGTGAGCAGGGGCAGTGCAACCAGCAAAGCCAAAACCCGCGGCAAAACCAGCATTTCCATGGGATCCAGTCCCTGGGCCTGCAAGGCGTCGATCTCCTCGTTAACCTTCATGGAGCCCACCTGGGCGGTAAAGGAGCTGGCGGTGCGCCCGGCCAGCAGAATGGCCGCCAGCAAAACGCCAAATTCCCGTTCAAAGGCGTAGGCAACCAGATCCACAGTATAGATGGTCGCACCAAAAATGGTCAGAACCGTAGCGCCCAGAAAAGCAACCACCGCACCTACCAAAAACGTCAGCAGCGCGACAATCGGCACCGCGTTCAATCCCGTCTGCTGGATATGGGAAACCAGCGAAACCAGCCGCCAGCGCTTGGGATGCGGCAAAACACGAATCAGCGAGACCAGTGTCAGGCCCGCGAAATTCAGCAGCGCGCCCAGTCCTTTTACACCGTCAACCACACATTTACCAACATCCGCCAACGAACTGGCCAGTGTTCGGGGTGGCGCCGAAACCGCCTCCGTCGGGCGTCCCGCCGCGGCTCCCACAGCCAGAAGCAGGGCCCGCCGTTCGCTGGAAAGCTCCGGGGCCGCGGCAATCAATGCCTTTAGCCGTTCTTCGCCAAACCGCCATGCCAGCAACGAGGCCCCCGC
>JAILGY010000168.1:0-4297 GCA_024696325.1 bacterium
TTATGAGAAAAACAGGTATTTCCTACAGATGAATAAAAAATACAAACTTCTACATTTTCTGATCAAAAACAAACAGCACAAGGCTTTAAATATAGTATTAAAAGCAAACAATATCGTCAAAAAAAAATAGCCCTCACGGGCAATGTCATTAAGATAATGGCATAGTCCAAGGGATGGAGCAGCAAGAAAATGAGCACATCGGAAACGGTGTGCTCATTTTTATAAAAAAGTGCATGATAAAAGAGCAGACGCAAGTCTGCCAAAAAAACACTGTTCAAAGGAGAAAGATTATGCTACTCTATATAGGAAGCTGAACGAAGGTCTTTGTACCGGCTTACGAGAATTACTTCGACCGGGGCGAACGGGCAAAAGGAGTCTCGAAAGCAAAGCTTTAAGATTAGGTGGAGATACATTTCCCAGGAAGAAATTACGGCAAATATGTACAGCAGCAGAAAAGTTGACCGAATAGGAATACTTTGTGCTGTGTTTCTGAATGACTACGTGCGAGGTAATCAGTTCAGTAAAGTTGTATATGATGAGCTTTGCAAAGATTTCCTGGAAGATGTGCTCTACCTTTTTTGCGTGAAACTGAACGAGACCAAGGGTATATTTGAGTTGACGGAAAGAAGTCTCAATACCCCAGCGTTTGGCGTACAGTTGCTTCAACGCTTCAGGTGGGAAAGTCTCGGCGAGAAGATTGGTAACAACGGTTTCAAAAGAAGATTCAGAAAGCCTGAAACGAACGATACGGAAGGAAATCTTGTAAACTGTAAGTGGATCATGCCTATGGTTGGTACGAGAGAGATAATCAAAGGTCACGTGCGACGGAAGCCATCTGTACTGATTGGGATTTGCCGAACATAAAGCCTTTATCTCTTTCGTTTGTCTACGCGTAAGGCACAGTTCTACAGGGAAATCAAATTCGTCGTCATCCGGTAGATCAAGCCCAGCCACGATACTTCTCAACCCATCCCTTATACGAATCAAATAGTTCCAGCCTTTTTCCTGTAAATGAGCAATAACGTTATAGCTCTCATAGCCGCGATCCGCAAGTAGAATAGTGTTCAAGAATATTGCACGATCAATCATTCCAATCAGCGCTTTATGCTCATTCCATTCCCTGGATTTTTGAACCAAAGCATCTATATATATTCGGTTTTCCGGATCGTATAAAGCGTTCAGATGGAGCAGGCTGTACGGATGCTGTCCATTGGCACCAGGGTAATAGGATTTTTTGTCATTAGGATCCGCAAAGATTTGAAGATCTGATCCATCTACGGCCAGAAGCCTGTATCCATGAAATGTTTCTTTTGCCGGACTTTCCTGAACAAATCTTCGGAACAGGTATTCCATGGCTTCTGGTTTAAGCTTGGCTCGCTGCTGAACAAATGCCGAGGCGCTTGCTGTCAAGGGGGCAAATTTGAAATAATCCATCAGACTGCTTGCTGTGCTACCTCCGCTCATGCTGAGCAGTACAGATATTACTGAAGCAAAATCCAGTTTCCGATTCCGGGTAAAATCTCTTTCCGGCGACTTCGTAAATTGCTTCGCATTTTGTGCCATATCCCGTATCGTCGTTTTCAAAAGCTTCTTTAGTTTTGCTGCATGTGAGCTCATGGTGCATCCTCCTTGTAATGAACTGGGATCGTTTTTCATTACAAGGGCCGTTTTCAGCATGGCCTTGCTGAAAACGGCCGCACATTTTTGCTTTCCTGTCAAGCTTTTTCTTCTGTTTTTCTAAAAGAAAAATACCCCGTACCTTTTCCTGGTACGAGGTATCTTTCCTGTCATCTTATCTTAATGACATTGCCCTCACGGGCTATTTTTTTATTATATCCGTCAGACCGTCAGGTCGACAGACACCGTAACCGCTCAACAATTGCCCGCCCTATGAAAAAGCCGACGCAGAACAGCGCCGGCCTTTTTGAGCATTCAGTTTTCCAGTCTTTTTCTCAGCGCCGGGTTCCAAGGGAGCAGTGCATCTAGTTCCGCAGCCGCCGGGGTTTTTCCAAACCAACGGATTTCATTCAGGACAAAGCTCAGGTAAGCAAAGGGCTCCACATTGTTTGCCTTGGCTGTCTCCACCAGCGAGTACACAATTGCGCTGGCCTCGGCACCCTTTGGCGTATCACAGAACAGCCAGTTCTTTCGACCAACCACAAACGGTCGGATTGCATTCTCAGCAAGATTGTTGGAGATTTCCACATCACCATAACGCAGGAAAGCGTTCAGGGCCTGCTTCTGGTTGCGCGCATATTTGACCGCGTCTTCCAGTTTGCTGCCGGACTCCGGGTCCAGCTTTTCCACCCACGCCCAATAGGCGTCAAGCACCGGCTCTGTCTGTGCCTGCCGCATCTCTTGCCGCTGCTTTGGAGAGTATCCTTCATACTTGCGCTCCAAAGCAAACAGCTTATTGCAATATTCATAGCCAATGGCTGCCTTTGAGGTAGCGATCGTCGCTCCTCTCGGCAAGGCCTCCCGCCACTTCCGGCGCATATGTGCCCAGCAGCCGCAACGGGTCGCTTTGGATACCTGGTCATAGCCCGTGTATCCGTCCGTCACTAACCGGCCTTCAAACTCCTTCAGCAACGCGGCGGGGTGCTTTCCGCTACGATCCGGCTGGTACTCGAAGTAACGGACCTGCCGCCGTTCAAACGGCCCGCTGGTATAGACCCACATTCGGCTCTCGGAGGTGTTTTCTTTTCCCTCCTCCTTGTGCACTTGCACCACCGTTTCGTCCGCGTGGATCACTGCGCCCTCTACCAGACTGGCTTTCATGCGCCTGATCAGCGGCTTCAGCCACTTTGAGCCCTGGATAACCCAGTTGGCTAGCGTAGCGCGGGACAGCGCAATACCGTCTCGTTTCCAGATTTGCTCCTGGCGGTACAGCGGAATCCCGTCCACATACTTCTGCGTCATGACGTTGGCGACAGAAGAGGGAGATGCCAGCGAGTGCTTCAGCAGCGGCGGAACAGTTTCCACCGTATAGAAGTTTGCATATCCCGTCTTCTCTTCACAGGGCTTGCACGCATAGGTGCAGGTATAATATTCAATTACCTCCACCTTTCGGGGGATGATGTTCAGTTCCCGTCGAAGAAACTTCTCCCCGACGGGCGTCAACTCGCTTCCGCAGGCATCGCAGCGGCGCTGATCCTCGCCCAGCTCCAGTACGATCTTCTTCACCGGCAAATCCTTTACCAGTTCATCCAGCGGCCGTTTCGGCTTTCGTGTATGGGCGGCTACAATAGTTTCCTGCGTAGGTTCAG
Source organism: bacterium (assembly GCA_024696325.1). Taxonomy (GTDB): domain Bacteria; phylum Desulfobacterota; class Desulfuromonadia; order Desulfuromonadales; family JAAYDE01; genus RGIG7977. The sequence continues at coordinate 3,267 of JAILGY010000168.1, forward strand.
GCGCTTTCGGGTCCTGAATCTGCTCTGCCTCGTTGAACAGACGCATCTGTTCTCCGCCCTTCAGAACATACTCCCGTTTTTCACTGGATTGCCCGAATCGTGCCTGTTGAGCCAGGAGCAGCAGCTCGCTCATACGATCCAGCTTTTTTCTCAGCCGCGCGTTTTCTTCGGTGAGTTCATTCACAGATGCAGTGAGCTCCGTAACCCTATTCAAAAGTTCCTGTATCTCTTGTTCGGACATAAATCTCACCGCCTTTATGGCATAAATTATACCACAAAAGCGGTGAAATATACAGTGTTTTATTCCCATTTTTTCATTAAAACAGGGGCTTTTTCTTCACTTTTCGTATCGCCTTCGGCTGTTCGATCTGCAATCCTTCCATCAGCCAGCGGAAGGCCTGCGCGTCGAGCTTTCGCAATTCCTCTGCGCTTCTCGGCCACTGGAACCTGCCGTTGTTCAGCCGCTTGTACAACAGAACATAGCCGTCTCCGGAATAGTACAGCGCTTTGATCCGATCTGTTCGTCTTCCGCAAAACAGAAACAGACTCTCCTCATCCAGTTCCGTTCCATACTGCCGCACTACGATCTCTACCAGACCGTCTATGCCGCGGCGTATGTCCGTATATCCGCACGCAACATAGTAATTCCTTACACGACTCAGATCAATCATGGCATCGAAGTGCATTCAGAAAAGCCGCAAGGGCTTTCAGGTCCACAGCCTCTGGCAGTCTGAGTTCCACCCTGCCGTACCGAATCTCAATCATTTGTTCAGTGCCGCTCATTGCTTGGTTGTCCACCCGTACAAGCTGAGGCTCTATGACTGTTGCCGCCGCTGTGCGAATCTTTCGCAGCCAATAGTAGTACGTCTTTTCTGAAATCCCCCGTTGTGAGCAAAATTCCCTGTTGCTCATGCCACTTTCCTCGCATTCCCGGATGATTTCCATCCAGCTCTGAAGCCTGTATTCGTTTCTCAACGCCGATACGTCTGCCATGTTTATCCCACCTTCTCCAGTTTTCTCGAAAAACTCAC
>JAILGY010000175.1:0-2744 GCA_024696325.1 bacterium
GTCCACCAAATGGAAGTTGACAGTGAAATCCCGCTCGCCCAAAGCCTCCTTGTCCAGCAGAATGGCCAGAAAATCCAGGATGTTGCTCGCGGTCATGTTCTGCATCATGTCCACCACGCCCCCAGCCGAGATGTTTGTTTGGCCCGCACGCACGGCATTACCCTGCCGCAGCTCCAGCGCTCCAGTCAGGTAGGCGTTGCGCCAGGTGCCGGATTCCGCCTGATAGCCGAGCTGTTCCAGAGCGTCGGCGCAGAGCTGACGAGCTTCACGGTTTTCCGGATCGGCAAAGACGATGGTATTGGTCACCTCCGCCACCCACTGGAACTCCCCCGCGTCAAAGTCGGCCCGGGCCCGCCGCAACACGGCATCCACACTGCCCAGATTCATATACGCCATCCATTTTCGCGCGCTTTCCTCGGGAGGCAGGGCATGCAAATGCACGGGATTCGCGTCATACCACCCCATAAACTTCTGGTACACCGCCTTGGCATCATGAGCCACAGTACCGTAGTACTGACGGCTGTGCCAGTTTCTGGCCAGGGCCCTGGGCAACTGGATCCTGTGGGCGATTTCATTTTCCGTGTAGCCCTGATTGATGTAGGTAAGTGTCTGATCGTTGATGAACTTGTACACCGCCGCGGTTTCGACAAGGTAGTCGTTCACTACGGCATTGCCCCAATGCGGCCAGTTGTGGGACTGGAAGGTCAGCTCCACCTGGCTGCCATAACGTACAACAGCCTCCAGGATGTACTTCGCCCAAGCCGCGCCGTCACGCACTTCGGCTCCGCGCAGAGTGTAGAGGTTATGCAGGGTCGCGGTACAGTTTTCCGCAACCCAGAGCGCCTTCTTCCCGGGAAACCAGGTGTTCATTTCGGCGGGCGCCTCGGTGCCGGGCGTGAGCTGAAACTCCATGGTGACACCATCAATGGTGTAGGTTTCACCGGTTTGGGTAATTTCAAAGCTGGGTGAAATGTAGGAGGGACATCCCACGGACTGTCCCATGCCAATGCCCATGGCAAGCCGGCCTGTTTCCGAAGGCTTCAGATACACGCCATATTGATAGGCTGCCCGGCGCTCCATGGCCTTGCCCGCATAGACATTTTCACTGATCGCATGTTCCTCGAAGCCCACCGGCACGATAATGGGAATTTTTCCGCTCGTCAGCTGGGCTTCCAGGGAAGTGCCAGACGCCGCTGCCTGTTCCGCGTCCATCAGCCCCCTGATGCCACCAAAGTGGTCAATATGGGAATGAGAAATGATCACCGCTTTCACCGGCCGCTTGCCCAGATGCTCTTCCGCCAGCTGCATGGCAGCCCGGCTGCACTCCACGCTCATCAGCGTGTCAAGCACAATCCAGCCGGTTTTTCCCGCAACCAGGGTCAGGTTCGACATATCGTAGCCGCGTACCTGATAGATGCCGTCCATCACCTTGAACAGTCCATACAGGTGATTGTTCTTCGTATTCTCCCACAGACTGGGATTGACGGTATCCGGAGCCTTTTCGTGTTTGTTCAGAAAGGCGTAGGCCGCCTGACTCCAGATCACATGGCCGTTTTCATCCAGCAGCTCCAGCTTTTCCGGCGCGGCAATCAATCCCCGGGCCGCGAACTCGGCTTCGCGCCGGTCGGCAAAATCCAGCAGTTCATAGTATTTTTTATGATTTGCAACAGTAGCCGGTGCTGCCTTTGCCGCGGCAAAAACGGTCGCCGCGGTTTCCTTCGTTTCGTTTGCGAGATTTCTTTCGGAAGAGTTTAAAGAGTGCATTCGGAGAAGTCCTTTAACGCGTATAAAAATATAATGAGGGAAGAAAGACAAAGCAGTGGCGAAATGCCAACTTTCCCGTTTGTTTCTCCCATATATAAAAATTATATTACTTCCCCAAAAACAATACAAAATCAAAAAAAGCCAGGGAGAACGCCAATGAAGAGTCCTTTGCTGCTGTTGCTGATCCCCTTGGGCATAGGCTGTTATAATGGCGATGCGGAGGCTGCCTCAAAGGAAACCATCTGCGTCAGTGCTCTGGAAACCTCGGTGATCAAAAATGTTCTCGTTCCTTCCAACGCCACTTGCGGCCTGAACGGCACCACCGTCACCGGTGACATTACCGTCATGCGTGGCGCCATTCTCAAGGCGCGTCGAGTGCAGATCAACGGGGATATTGAGGCAAACGGCGCCGTCAAAGTGGATATCACCGACTCCGTCATCAGGGGCGATATTGAGCTCAGGGAGGGACGCGGCGCCCGTATCATGAACAATGAGATCAAGGGCGATATTGAGCTGGAACGCAATAGCGGTCTGCTGATGGTTGCCGGCAACCAGGTTAAGGGTAATATAACGGTCGAAGAGAATCTGGGCGGTCTGCACATCTCCCGCAACAGCGTCGATGATCTGGAATGCTTCAACAATCGGCCCGCTCCAAACGGTTACGGCAACACCATTAAAGGCAGCCGCAAGGAACAATGCCGGAATTTTTAGGCGGTCACGCACGTCGGGAGTACCTTTGCCATGATTTCATATATAATATGGATCCCAAAAGAAATGGGACCGCTCAAAACGATCCGTTTTCCGGCGCGGGGGTATCCTTGACGCCACGTTCCCAAAGAATGAGGGAAAATCAACCATTTCGACCCAAGCGACAGGAGGTCTGCACATGCATACGGACAATTCCTTGAAGGCACTGAAATCTTTTGATCAAAGCGTCTGGCTTGACTATCTGCACCGCGAACTGTTGCGTTCCGGCGAAC
>JAILGY010000193.1:0-2060 GCA_024696325.1 bacterium
AAAAGTTTCCAACATGCGGGCAAAGCACGGTTCGATTTTTCGTCTAATGTAGTTCATGCATCCATTTTACTTGTTTTTTCACCCGTATAGAACCACAAAAGTTTTGAGAATTCTAAAATTCAACTTTAAAATTCTCAAAAGTCACTGCCAATGAAAAGATCGTTTCACCAGTAATGGAATGCTTTTCGGGGACGGAAAATGCAGATTTTCCAGTTACGTATGAGTTTCCTGTTGGCAAATTTGAAAAGATCGTCCTTTTTTCGGTTGGCAAATTCAAAATAATCGTCTTTTTCCGGTTGGCAATTTTGAAATGGCATGCCATGTATGTCGGAACTAGACGAAAGGCCGTCCCCAAGGACGGCCTTTTAAGCATGCGAAAAAAGAACAGCCCTACGGCGGCGGCCATTTTTTGATAAACTGTTTGCAAAGGAGAACCACCAACCCATGTCATCGCTTCCGGCAGATGCCCTGCCCTGCACCTTCGAGGAATTTGTCCGGCGCTTTCCCACACTGGAAGGCCGCTGCGAACTGCTGGGGTTGGCCGGTTCCGCAGCTGCCGCGCTGATCGCCCGGCTGCGCGCCCGGGATGCCGGCGCACCGTTGTGCATCGTGACGCCGGATTCGCGCATCGCCGGACAGTTCCGCGACGATTTGGCCTTCTATACAGGCGGCGAGGTCCTGCTGTTTCCGCACTGGGGCATCAATCCCTACGAGCCGCTCAATCCGCCGCTGGAGCTGGAAGCCACTCGGCTTGCGACGCTGGCGGCGCTCATGCGCCCGGGCGCCGCGCCGCTGGTGGTCATTCCGGCCCGGGCCCTGATGCAACGCCTGATTCCGCGCAAAGAGCTGGAAGAAGGCGCCTTCACGCTTGAGCCGGGGAGAGAATGCTCACGGGAGACACTGCAAAAAAGCCTCGCCTCCCTGGGCTATGCGGCCTCCCCGCTGGTGGAGGAACGCGGCACCTTTTCGCTGCGCGGCGACCTGCTGGACATCTTCCCTCCGGCGGTTGCCCAGCCGGTCCGCGTCGAGTTTTTCGGCGACGAGGTGGAGCGCATCCGCTTCTTCGATCCAAACACCCAGCGTACCCAGCCTTCTCCCCTGCCCGCGCTGGAGATCCTGCCGGTGCGGGAAATGCCCATCGCGGGAAAAGGCTTCGAAACCCTGTCGCGCCGTCTGAAACTCCGCTGCGACGAACTGGCGCTGCCGCGTCCGGTGCGCGAGGCGATACTGACCGATCTGCGCGAAGGGCTGTTCTTCCCCGGCTGCTCAGGACTGCTGCCCCTTGCCTATGAAAAGCTCGACACCTTCTTCGACTATGCGCGGGACGCCCGCTGGATATTTGTCGATCCGGAAGGCGTGGACGCCGATCTGGAACGCTTTGCCGCCGCGGTGGAAAACGGCTACGCCAAAATTGCCGCCAAGGGCGAGCTCCACACCGAACCCTGCGATTTCTACCTGCCGCAGAGCGAGCTGGAGCAACAACTGGAAGGCCTGCCACGCATCGACATCCCGACGCTGGAAACCGTCAGCATCCGCAAGAGCCATCCCGTGCTGCGTTTCTCATGCGGATCCAACACGGACATGCGGCTGGATGCCTCCCGGGAAGGCCACGGCACGGCAGCGCTGGCCGAAAGGCTGAGAGGACATCTGCAGGACGGCTGGCGGGTGCTGCTGGTCTGCCACCAGCAGGGGCAGGCCAACCACATGCGCAACCTGCTCGACGCGCACCAGCTGGAGACGGCCTTCTACCCGGAAAAGCCTTCGGAACTTGTCTCCGGCGAACTGACACTGACCCTGGGAACGCTTTCGGCGGGACTGCGCCTGCCCGAAGAACGCCTGCTCGTCATTTCCGAAGAGGAGATCTTCGGCCCGCGCAGCCATCAGCATTCCACACGCAAACGCCGCCCCCGCGACCTGCTCACCTCCTTTGCGGAACTGCGCACGGGCGATTTCGTGGTCCATGCCGAACATGGCATTGCGCGCTTTCATGGCCTGCTGCACATCAAAACCGCCCAGGCCGAAGGGGACTTCCTGCATCTGGAATACGCGGAAGGCGCCAA
>JAILGY010000202.1:0-7462 GCA_024696325.1 bacterium
GGTTGAAAGAACAGGCATTTTCGCTCTAACAGGATAAGCTGTCATACCTCTCCATTTTTAGGGGAGCAGCTCAAACAATCCTCCCGCAACCGCCATGCCCAGTGCCTGGCGTGTTCTTTACATCCGCCCTCATCTCTGGCATTGATCGGGCATTACCGGCGCCGTGCCGGGCACATGTTCGTTTCCCCAGGGAGGCATTCCATGAAATACCCTGTTGGCATTCAGGATTTTGGCGAAGTCATTCGCGGTGGCTACGTGTACGTGGACAAGACCGCGCTGATATGGCAGCTCATTGATCGAGGCAAGTACTACTTCCTGAGCCGTCCGCGCCGCTTTGGCAAGTCGCTGCTGCTCTCCACCATTGCGGCCTGGTTTCAGGGCAAAAAGGAGCTGTTTAGTGGCTTGGCCATAACGGATTTGGCTGGCGGCTGCCCGGAGGAGCATCCTGTGTTACGTCTGGATTGGGGCGGCAAAGAGTACAAAACCTATGCAAACCTGCTTGAGCGCCTGGAACTGTATCTGACGGCATGGGAAGAGATTTACGGTAAAAATCCGGTGGAAGTGGGGGTGGATGATCGTTTTTTTGGTATTATTCATCGTGCCTGTGAACGGACTGGCCGTCAGGTGGTCATCCTGATTGACGAGTATGACAAACCGTTGCTGGAGGCCATAGGCAACGAACCGTTACGCGAGGAATATCGTTCCACTCTGCGGGGAGTGTATGGCAACCTGAAGACCTGTGATGCCTGCATCAGGTTTGCCATGCTTACCGGCGTGACCAAATTCAGCAAACTTAGCATATTCAGTGATCTGAACAATCTGGACGATATTTCCCTTGAAGATACTTTTGCCTCTCTGTGTGGAATGACTGATAAAGAATTGGAGACATATTTTGCTCCTGGTCTTGAAGAACTGGCTCAAAAGAACAATTTGTCTGCAGATGAGGCCAGGGCGCGTCTCAAACGGCAGTATGACGGTTATAAATTCTCGAAAAAAGGGGAAAGAGTCTACAACCCGTTCAGTTTGCTCAAAGCGTTACGTGCAGGTGACTTCAACGATTACTGGTTTGGAACCGGCACGCCGGATTTTTTGCTCAAAATGATGCGGCGGGAAAATTTTGATCTGGAAAATTTGCCCAATGAACCGGTTGATGCGGCTGGATTCGATGCATTGGATACTTTGGAAAGCAACCCTTTGCCCATTCTTTATCAGAGCGGCTATCTCACCATCGATCACTGCGACGACCTGGACGCCTATTACCTGTGTTTTCCCAATGAGGAGGTGGAGCGCAGTTTTTTGAAACAACTCCTGCCGCTGCAAGTTGCCAAAGGCCAGCAGCCGACCAATAGTCTGCTCATCCGCATGATAGGACATATTCGCCAGGGTAATGCCGAAGCCTTCATGGTGGAGCTTCAGGCCCTGCTGGCGGATATTCCGTATGAGCATAGCCCGTTGGAGGCCTACTTTCGTAACCTCATGTTCATCATCTTTCGGCTGGTGGGTTTTTACTGCGAGGTGGAGCATCCGGTTGCAGGCGGCCGATCGGATGTCGTGATTAAAACGGACAAGTACATCTTCGTGCTGGAATTGAAGGTGGATCAGTCGGCGGAAGCCGCTTTGCAGCAAATTGAAGAAAAAGGCTACGCCAGGCCCTATGCCGCCGATCCACGCAAGCTGTTCAAACTGGGTGTGAACTTCAGCACGAAGCTCAAACAGGTTGACGAGTGGCGGATTGTGGAGGCGTGAGATTTTACTCTTTTGCGCCCGAGAATTTACCCCGAAGCCATTTCTGCACATTTTCCATGAACAGATAGAAGACCGGCGTGATGTAGAGGGTCAAAAGCTGCGAAAAGAGCAGCCCTCCTGCGACCGCCATGCCCAGTGTCCGGCGCGCGTCCGCGCCGGCGCCCATACCCAGCGCGATGGGCAGGATGCCCATGAAGGCCGCCATGGTGGTCATCATGATGGGGCGGAAGCGTACCAGACAGCCTTCGAAGATGGCGTCGGCGCTGCTTTTGCCTTCGCGCCGCTGCGCCTCCAGTGCGAAGTCGATCATCATGATGGCGTTCTTTTTGACGATGCCTATCAGCATGATGATGCCGACAAATCCGTAGATATTGAGCTCCATGCCAAACAGCATCAGGGTGGCCAGCGCGCCGAAACCGGCGGACGGCAGTCCGGAGAGGATGGTCAGCGGGTGGATGAAGCTTTCGTAGAGGATGCCCAGCACGACGTAGATGACGAAGATGGCCAGCAGCAACAGCAGCCACAGCCCCCGGAAGGAGGACTGGAAGGCCTGTGCCGTTCCCTGAAAGCCGGTCACGATGGAAGGCGGCAGCTGCTCGCGTGCGATCCGTTCTATGGCGTCAACCGCTTCGCTCAGGGCCGTGCCCGCGCGCAGGTTGAACGAAATGGTCACCGAGGGGTACTGCTCGGAGTGGTTGATGGTCAAAGGCCCCACCGTGGTCTGCAAATCGGCCACCTCGCTTAAGGGTATGAGCTTGCCGTTTCCCGAGCGAACGTACAGCAGCGACAGCGCCGAGGGATCGTCCTGATAGGCGGGATCCAGTTCCAGAATCACCCGGTAGTCGTTGTTGGGGGCATAGATGGTGGAAACATGCTTGGAGCTGTAGGCCGCTTCCAGCGCTTGTTCGATTTTTTCCGCCGAGAGCTGCAGCGCGGCGGCGCGGTCACGGTCGATGACCACGTGCAGCTGCGGATCGGTCAGCTGCAGATCGCTGGTGACATCCATGAGCATGGGCAGCGATGCAAGGGCGCGCTCCATTTGAACAGCGTGCTGGTAGAGCTCGTCGGTATTGGTGCTTTTCATGGTGAACTGGTAGAGACTCTTGGTCGCGCGGCCTCCAATGCGTACCGGCGGCGGATTCTGCAAAAAGATGCGAATGCCCGGAATGCCGGCGCACTTGGCGCGCAGGCGCCTGAGTACGCCGTCGGCGTTCAGATCCCGTTTTTCGCGTTCTTTCAGCTTGATGTTGAGACGGCCGGTGTTGTTGGCAGGGCTCGCGTAGGTGGGGCCGACCGTGGAAAGGTAGCCTTCCACCGCAGGATCGTTGCCGATGATCCGGGCAATGATCTGCTGGTTTTCCTTGAGCGCCTCAAAGGAGATGCCCTGGCGGGTCTCGGTAAAGGCGCTCAGGAAACCGATATCCTCGCTGGGAAGAAAGCCTTTGGGAATGACGGCGAACATCCAGATGGTCGCAAGCAGCGAGAGCGCGGTGACCGTCAGTGCGCTGCGCGGATGACGCATCACCCAGCACAGGGAAACTGCGTACAGATGCAGCATGCTGTCGAAGAAGCGTTCGGAGAGTTGGTAGAGCCGCCCGTGCTTTTTTTCGGTTACGGGGCGCATGAAACGGCTGCACAGCATTGGCGTCAGGCTTAAGGAAACGAAGCCCGAGGCGAGAATCGCCACGCTGATGGTCACCGCGAATTCGGTGAGCAGGCGTCCCAGAATGCCGCGCATCAGCAGTACCGGGATGAAGACCGCCACCAGCGACAGCGTCATCGAGAGAATGGTGAAGCCGATTTCCTTTGAGCCGTCCAGTGCGGCCTGCCAGGGAGAGGCACCCTGTTCCATGTGCCGTACAATATTTTCCAGCACCACGATGGCATCGTCCACCACAAAGCCCACGGCAAGGATGATCGCCAACAGCGAGAAGTTGTCGATGCTGTAGTGGCACAGGTACATTATCACGAAGGTAATGACGATGGAGATGGGCAGCGCCAGGCTGGGAATGACGGTGGCGGAAATATCTCGCAGGAAGATGAAGATCACCAGCACCACCAATACGATGGAGAGCAGGAAGGTGAACTTTATCTCGTTGATGGAATCACGAATGGAGACGGAGCGGTCATAGAGCGTATCCAGCCGGATGGAGGCAGGAATCTGCTCGCGCAGCTGCGGCAGCAGCGCGCGGATGCGGTCGACCAGCTCCACGGTGTTGGTGCCGGGCTGGCGGTCGATGGCCAGCTGAATGCCGCGCTGGTCGTTGAACCAGTTGGCGGTTTTGAGGTTTTCCACGCTGTCGATGACGCGTCCCAGCGCCTCCATCCGCACGGGATGGCCGTTACGGTAGGCAACGATGAGCGGCCGATAGGCTTCCGCCGTGTAGAGCTGGCCGCTGGCGCGGATGGTGAAGGAGCGCTGCTTGCCATCCAGCTTGCCGGTCGGCAGGTTGATGTTGCCGGCTTTCAGGGCCTCCTGCACTTCGTCCAGCCCTATCTGGCGGGATATCAGCTCGCGCGGATCAAGCTGGGCGCGCACCGCGTACTTCTGCGCGCCGAATACCTGCACCTGCGCTACGCCGTTGATCATGGAGATGCGCTGCGCAACCAGCGTGTCGGCGTACTCGTTGACCACGTAGAGCGGCAGGGTCGGCGAGCTGACGGCGATAAACAGCACCGGCTGATCCGCGGGGTTGGCCTTGCGCAGCGAGGGCAGGTTGGTCATGTCGTCCGGCAGGCGGCGCTGGGCGCGCGAGATCATCGACTGAACATCCTGCGCCGCTGCGTCGATGTCGCGGTCCAACGAGAACTGCAGGGTAATGGAGGTGCGTCCCAGGGCGCTGGTGGAGGTCATGGAGTCGATGCCGGCGATGGTGGAGAACTGGCGCTCCAGGGGAGTTGCCACCGAGGAGGCCATGGTTTCCGGACTGGCGCCATCCAGATCGGCGGTGACCACGATGGTGGGGAAATCGACGTTGGGCAGATCGCTGACCGACAGCAGCCGGTAGCTGCTGATGCCGAAAATGACCAGGGCCAGCATGACCAGTGTGGTCATAACCGGGCGGCGGATGAAGATCTCGCAGATGTTCATAATGGTAACCGCCTTTGTGTTGGACGCCCAAAAGCGTGGATTGGCGAAATTTATCAATAATATTCAAAGTGTCAAGAGACTTGATCTGCAAGATGTTGTAAAATTCAATTACAGGAAAGACGGTTGTCTTTTTCTTTGGAAATGTGCGAGTCGTTTGCAAGCGTAATTGACAAATTTGACATATTGGGGTTTTAAGCCAGGATGTTGTTTTATCGTGGATTTCCGAGCAAAAAGAGAAATTTTCGCGAGTAAAATTGAAGAGGAGAGCGGAAGAAATGGCCATTCCCAATTATGAAGCCCTGATGCTCCCCCTGTTACGTCTGGCCGCGCAAAGGGAAATCAAAAATGCGGATGCCTGCGAGAAGCTGGCGGACGAGTTCGGTCTGAGCGAGGAAGAGCGGGAGCAACTGCTACCGTCTGGGAGACGGCAAACTATCATCAGCAATCGTGTGATCTGGGCAAAAATACATCTTGCCAAAGCTGGATTGCTGGAACGGAGTCAACATGGAGCCTACCGTATTACCGAACGCGGCAGAGGAATCTTGAAAGAAAATCCGGCACAGATTGATAATCAGTATCTCAAACGCTTCCCCGAATTTGTGGAATATCTGCAAGCGCGTGTTCGGAAGATAGTCATCCCCCCAAAGACTCCTGACGAAGGCACCTTCCCAAAGACTCCTGACGAAATCATCCATGCGGCCCATGCGGAACTGGAAAATGCGCTGGCCCAAGAACTTTTGTCCCGGATTCTGGAGCAGACGCCGGCTTTTTTCGAGCGGCTGGTGGTGCAGTTGCTGGTGGCGATGGGTTACGGTGGCTCGCTCGCTGAGGCGGGCCTCGTTCTGGGTAAAAGTGGCGACCACGGCGTGGACGGAGTAATCTATCAGGATGCTTTGGGGCTTGACCGCATCTACGTGCAGGCCAAGCGTTACGCGGCTGGCAACACAGTGGGCTCGCCGGAAATCCATAACTTTTTCGGCTCGCTCGACCGTTTCAAGGCGGCCAAGGGACTCTTCGTTACCACTTCGACCTTTACCAATGACGCCCGGGAAACCGCCAAGTTGTTGAGCAAGCGCATTGTGCTTATCGACGGAGAGCAACTGGTGCGGCTGATGATCCGCTACGGCGTAGGCTGCCGGGTAGAGGACACCTTGTATTTGAAAAAAATCGACGAGGATTTTTTCGAGTAATGTAATCTTTTTTACTTCCTCGCCGCGCAGTCAGAAAGCTACGACTGTCCTTTGCTCCGGCCTCCCTCTTGGCGCTGCATCTGCGAAGGCGCATTGGTCTTGCGCAGCTCCACTTTCGCGCCGGGCGAAAGCCGCATCTGCCCTTCGATCACCACCTGCTCGCCTTCAACGAGTCCCTGCGCGATGATGCTTTCCGTGCCCACACTGCGATCCACCTTGACCGGGCGCGCCTCCACCGTGAGTTGCGGCGTCACCACATAGCTGTAGTCGCCCTGCTGACCGGCCTGCACCGCATGGGAAGGCACGACCAGCGCCGCCTCGTGGGTCAAAATGAGTTTCACATGGACAAACTGTCCCGGCCAGAGCCGCAGATCCGCGTTTTCGAAGGTACCTTTCAGAAGCACGGTGCCCGTTCCCAGATCAACGTGATTGTCGACAAAGGTGAGCCTGCCGGTGGCCAGAGGCGTGTTCGCGTCTTTTTCCGTGAAGGCCTGTATCTCCAATGCGTTCTTTTTCTGCGCCATATGGTGCGCAATTTGCGGCAGATAGTGTTCCGGTACCGTAAAGCGCACGTAGATCGGGCGCAGCTGGTTGATGGTGACCAGAGCGAGATTCTCGTCTATCGCCTTGATGACGTTGCCGCGGTCAATGAGCAGATCGCCGGTGCGGCCGGTCATGGGCGAACGGATGGTGCAGTACTCCAACTGGACGCGCGCGGACTCCACCGCCGCGCGATCGGCGGCGACATCGGCCTGCAGCGCTTTCGCCTCGGCGTCACTCAGCTCATACTGCTGCCGGGACACGTAGCCCTGCCTGAAGAGCTGCTGGTAACGGCGGGCATCGGCTTGCGCGTTGCGCATGCGTGCCAGGTCGCGTTCCAGATTGCCTTGCGCCTGTTGCAGCGCTGTCTGCTGGGGGCGTGGGTCAATCCTGAAGAGCAGATCGCCCTTGCGCACATCTTGCCCGGCGGTAAAGGCAACCTGTTGCAGCATGCCGCCGATCTGGGATTTCACGGTGACGGTGGCGGACGCTTCCACGTGGCCGATGGCCTCGACCTGGACCGGCAAGACCTTTTGGGCAACTCTTGCGGTAAGAACCGGCGCTGCCTGTTCCCTGGAGTTTTTGGGCTTTTCGTTGCAGCCGGCAAGGCAACACAAGACCAGCAGAAAAAAAAGGCGGGATGCGTGCGGAGTCATACGTGCAAACTTTCTTCGTTTGCGCATTTTTCAGAACGGATTGGAGAATTCTGAAAAACGTGCGGGGTTTGATGTCCAAAAAGCGCTCCCTTTTTACCGGCAATCCTAGCCGATTTTCCGCAAAAAATTCAAATAGTCCATGTATAAAGGAGTGGAGAATGTGCAGAATTTTTTGCGATGCTTCCGGACAGGAAGAAAACATCTGCCGAAATGGCGGCAAAGGAAGGTAACCATGCAGT
>JAILGY010000206.1:0-7725 GCA_024696325.1 bacterium
CGCCACCCTGGTACGCAAGCTGCCGGAGGACGACATCACCATCGTCAGTACCGACAAGGATCTGATGCAGCTCGTCACGTCGAATGTACGCATGCTCGACACCATGAAGGACAAAACCTTCGGCCCGCAGGAGGTGGCGGAGCGCTTTGGCCCCAGTGTGATAGACGTGCTGGCGCTGGCGGGTGATACCGCAGACAACGTGCCCGGCGTGCCCGGCATCGGCGAAAAAACCGCCAAAAGCCTGATTACGCAATTTGGCTCGCTGGAAGCCCTGCTGGAGTGCATCGATCAGGTGGCGGGGGCCAAACGCCGTGAAAACCTTGAGCAATACGCCCAACAGGCGCAACTTTCGAAAACACTGGTCACGCTGAAGGACGATCTGGAACTCGCGGTCAGCCCCGAGGATCTGCGTCTGAAGCCGCCCAACTTAGAGGCACTTGTCGAGCTCTGCCGCCGTCTGGACTTTCACCGATTGCTGGCGGACTTTTCCCGGGAAATACCGGAGGAAAAGGCGGCAGTAACGCCACAACAGCCTTTGACCTGTCACATTGTGCTGCACGAAGAAGAGCTCGAAGCGCTTGCGCAGCGCCTCCAATCGGCGGGCGCCTTCTGCCTTTGCACCGCCGCTTCCGGCGAAAACCCCGCGCGCGCGAGGCTCGTCGGTCTGGCTCTCTCCGTTCGGGACGAATGCTTTTACATCCCTTTGCGCCACCACTGCCTGGGAGCGCCGGTTCAGCTTGCTCCCGCAAAAGCCCTGGCCCTGCTGCGGCCCGTTCTTGAAGATTCTGCCGTCGCCAAGTACGGTCACAACCTCAAAAACGATTTGCAGGTCCTGCTGAACGAGGGCTGCGCACCGGAAGGATTCGCGGGCGACGTCATGCTGGACTCCTACATCGCGGACGCCGGCGCCCGTTCGCATACCCTGGAACGCTTGTCTCAGGATCTGCTGGGCATCCCAATCCCCGCGCCGGAAGAAATTATGGGGAAACATGGCTCATGGGATGACACTTCGGTGGAAAGCGCCGCGGATTTCATGGCGCAGCGCCTGAGCGCCCTTGAGAAGGTGAACGAACGGCTCCACAACCAGGTACAGCAACAGGGTCTGCAAACGCTTGTCCAGGAAGTGGAACTGCCGCTCACGCAGACACTGGCGAAAATGGAACGCTGCGGCATCCGTCTGGACAGCGCCCGGCTTGCGGCCTTCAGCGGCAATCTGGCGGAGCGCATTGAGCGGCTGGAGGAACAGATCTACACGCTTGCGGGCACGCGGTTCAACCTTGCCTCACCCAAGCAGCTGGGTGAAGTGCTGTTTGGCAAGATGCAGCTGCCGCACGGGAAAAAGACCAAGACCGGCTGGTCCACCGACGTGGAGACACTGACCAGCCTGGCGCAGCAACATGAAATCGGCAGTCTGCTCCTGGAGCACCGCTCCATCACCAAATTGAAGAGTACCTACGCCGACGCCCTGCCCCGCCTGATCCATCCGGAAACCGGCCGGATCCATACCTCGTTCAACCAGTGCGTCACCGTAACCGGACGGCTCTCCTCCAGCAATCCCAACCTGCAAAACATCCCGGTGCGCACCGCCGAAGGCCGCCAGATCCGGGAAGCCTTCATCCCGGAAGATGGCTGGCTCCTGCTCTCGGCGGACTACTCCCAGGTGGAACTGAGGGTACTCGCGCATATCGCCAAAGAAGAAAATCTGGCAGCCAGTTTCCTCGCAGGAGAAGACATCCACCGCCGTACCGCAAGCGAAATTTTCGGCATCCCCCTGGAACAGGTTACTTCCGAACAGCGCCGCAGGGCCAAGGCAATCAACTTTGGCATTGTCTACGGCATGGGCGCCTTTGGCCTGAGCCGTCAGACCGGTGTCAGCGTCAAGGAGGCGGAAGAGTACATCAGGTTCTACTTCGAGCGTTATCCACGCATCCGTGTTTTTATGGACGAACAGATCGCCTGTGCGCGGGAAAAGCGCTTCGTCACCACGCTCAAGGGCCGGCGCTGTCCGGTTCCCGATATCGGCAGCAAAAATTCCCAGACACGCGGCAACGCCGAACGCAATGCCATCAACTATCCCATCCAGGGCAGCGCCGCAGATATCATCAAGATCGCCATGCTACGGGTGGAAAAGCGCCTGCAGAAGGAAAAGCTCCGGGCACGCATGCTGTTGCAGGTTCACGATGAACTGCTGTTCGAAACACCCCCCGAAGAGCTGGAAAAATTGCAAAAGGTGGTCACCGAGGAGATGGAGCAGGCGGTAGCACTGGATGTGCCGCTGGTGGTGGAAACCGGCTCGGGCCGCAACTGGTGCGAGGCACACTGACAAAAGAAATGTCCCGGAAAAGGCAAAGCGCCTTTTCCGAGACATCAGCATACATTCCTTTTTGAACTGTCTCCACAGATATGCCGGAAGGAGAATCCTCCTCTCTTTTACAGATGGTAGATCTCCTCGTCGCTGAGCTGGGTGAGGCCTGCGACTTTCACCAGCTTCTCCACCAACTCGATGTTTTCCGCATCAATAACCAGAATCGCCGCCCCTTCTTTCGGGACCAGCGTCGCATAGGCGTTTTTGATGTTGATCTCGCCCTTCGAGAGATAGGACAGCAAATCGTGCAGTCCTCCCGGCCTATCCGGCATCCGCACGACGATAATGGGGCGCAGTACCGCGCTGTAGCCCGCCTCGACCAGCGCCTTGTGTCCCTCATCGGGATCATTGAGCAGCAGGTTGAGAATACCCCAGCCGTAGGCGCTGCCGGAAAGCGTCATGGCGCGGATGTTGATAAGTTTGCGCTGGAGCACTTCCGTCACCTTCTCCAGATGCCCGGGCTGATTCTGCAGAAAAACCGAAACCTGACGTGCCATGGCAACTACACTCCTTTCTTTGCTTCGCGCAGATCCCGCACACGGACCGCCTTGCCTTCCGCGCGGGGCAGCGCTCCCGGTTCCACAATCTGCACCTTGGGCGTCACAAGAACCTCGTCACGCACCGCGCTGCGCAGCTTGTGATGCAACGATTCCAGTACCTCCCGTTCGCCAGTAAAGAAATCCCTGTTGAACTCCACCTTTATCTGCATTTCATCCACGCCCTGCACGGTGTCGAGCACGATCTGGTAATCGGTGCTCACTTCCGGGAAACGCATGAGGATCTTCTCTATCTGCATCGGAAAGACGTTGCAGCCCTTGATGATAAACATGTCATCGGTGCGGCCGGCAAAGCGATCCAGCCGGCGATGCGTACGTCCGCAGGGACACTCGCCGGGCAGGAAGCGCGTCAAATCACGGGTACGGTAACGAATAATCGGCATTGCCTCGCGATCGATGGTCGTCATCACCAGTTCGCCCATTTCACCGTCCGGCACCGGTTCCAGCGTGTCGGGATCGAGAATCTCGGCGATGTAGGCGTCTTCCCAGACATGCATCCCGTACTGGCACTCGCACTCGAAGGCAACGCCGGGGCCGTTCATCTCCGTCATGCCAAAGGAGTTGAAGGCCCGAACGCCAAACATTTCCTCAATCCTCCGGCGCTGCTCCTCGGTATGCGGCTCCGAACCGATGGCAAACAACCGCAGTTTGGTGTCGCGGCGCGGATCGAGCCCCTGTTCCACAAACACTTCATAAAGGCGGGCCAGATAACTGGGAATGGTATGGATCACCGTGGTGCCCAGCGTGCGCATCAGCATGATCTGACGTACGCTGTTGCCGGCGGCCGACGGAATGGTTGTTGCCCCCAGCTTTTCCGCTCCGTCCTGAAAACCCAGGCCACCGGTGAAAAGCCCGTAACCGCAAATGTTCTGGAAAACATCTTCTTCGCGCGCGCCAATGGCAAACAGGCAACGCGCCACCAGATTGCTCCACGACTCCAGATCGTGACGGTTGTAGAAAATCATCGTCGGATTGCCCGTGGTGCCGCTGGTGCAGTGCATCCTGACGATTTCATTCTTCGGAACCGTCAGGAATCCATACGGGAAATTGCCCCGCAGATCTTCCTTGGTGGTCAGCGGCAGGCTGGTAATATCCTGAATCGAATGCAGGTTTTCGGGGTTTATGTTTTTCTCCCGAAACACCTTAGCGTAAAACGGAGAGCGGGCCGCCTGCACCATGCTGGCCTTGAGCTTTTTCAGCTGATAGGCCTCCAGTTCCGCGCGCGGCATGGTTTCCAGATCTTTTTGCCAGTATAAAGACATGTCTTTCTTTTCCTTTCGGAGAAACTTCCCTTGAAAAGGGGGTACATATGGTTCAACCTGTTTTACTTGCAAACATCTTTTCAGGTTATATACCACAACCGTTTCGTCAAGCTCAAATGGCATAAACTTTCCGTTCTCATGGGCCCATAAAAAACATGACCGCAACCGACTTTTCTTCCCTACGCACAACCCTTCTTGAATGGTTTGCCGTGCACAAACGGCCCCTGCCCTGGCGGCGCAGCTACCATCCTTACGAGGTCTGGATTGCGGAGATCATGGGACAGCAGACCCAGGTGGAACGGGTGGCGGAGTATTTTAGCCGCTGGATGGAGCGTTTTCCGGACGTGGCAGCACTCGCGCGGGCTTCCGAACAGGATGTACTCAAGGCCTGGGAGGGCCTGGGCTATTACAGCCGGGCGCGCAATCTGCACCGCGCGGCGGCGCAGCTGATGGCGCGTCATGCGGGAACGCTCTCCCCGAATGAAAAAATGCTGCGGGATCTGCCGGGCATTGGCCCCTACACGGCGGCGGCAATCCTCTCCATCGGTTTTGACCGGCCCTGTCCGCTGGTGGACGCCAACGTGGAGCGCATCGCCGCACGGCTCCGCGATCTGGAAGAGCCTGTCAAAAGTGCGCCAGGCAAAAAGGCCGTTGCGGACTGGGCATCGCGCTTTCTGGACGAGACACGGCCCCGACTTTGCAACGAGGCGCTGATGGAGTTCGGCGAACTGATCTGCACGCCGAAAAATCCGCGCTGCGCGGAATGCCCTCTCGTCTCTTCCTGCCTTGCCCACCGCAGCCAAAGCGTCGCCCTGCGTCCGGTGCTGAAGCCGCGTCCCGCACGCATCGATGTCACCCTGGCCTGCGGCATCATCCGCCATGAGGGACGGCTCTACATCCAGCAGCGCTGTGCAAACGATCGCTGGGGAGGGCTCTGGGAGTTTCCCGGTGGAGGAGTGGAAGCAAAGGAGACGCCTGAACAAGCGACACTGCGGGAAATTCTGGAGGAAACCGGCTGGAGCGTGCGGATAACCGGTTTTTTCCGCACGGTCACGCATTGCTACACGCGCTACCGGGTAACACTGCACTGCTTCTGGTGCGAGCTGGAGGCGGGGCAATCCCCGCAACCGCGCCTGAACGCCGCAGACCAGTACGCCTGGGTGAAAGAAGCGGAGCTTGCGCGCTACCCCTATCCTTCCGGACCTCGCCAACTGGTCGAAGCGCTGCTTGGCGGGAAGTGACAAAGATGCGGTTTAAAATGGGCTGTTCTGAAACCGCCGTTTGCGGTCAAAGCCCGAGGCGGGGACCAAAAGCTCAGTGTTCACGCCGGCCGACTCCAGTTCCCTTGGGGCCGAATTTTTTGTCCAGTTGAAGATTGTCTCCGGGGCGGCAGAAGTAACCGTCCATAACGGTTTCCGGCTCTCCCAGAGAGAGCAGTTCCCCCACCGTTACAAAACGATAGCCTTTCTCCCGGAGCAGGGCAACCAGCTCCTTCAAAAGCTGCGCGCTGCCTCTGGGCACCAGATTGGCATGCAGCAGGATGATGGAACCGGGCCGGACAGTCTGCGCCGCCCGCGCTGCCGCCCGCCGCGCGTTGACAATATTCGTGCAGTCGCTGCCATTTTCCGCAACTACATCCCACAGCACCACGCGCAGCCCCAAAGCGGCAATGACTTCCAGAGCCTGCGGCGTGGAACGCGCATAGGGCAAACGGAACAGTTGCGGCACCTGTGGCATCTGATGCAGGTCCTGAGCATCCTGAGTATTTGGGGACAGCAGTTTCTCACGCACCAGCTCGTATTCCCCCTGCGTGGCCAGCACCTGTTCTTCAAGCTCCGCGCGCGAAAGCAGCGCGCAGTTGCCATGGTTCCAGGCATGGTTGGCAACCTCGAAGAAGGGGACTGTCATAATCTGGCGCAGCCTGCGGGCGTGACTGCGCATCCATTTGCCGCACATGAAAAAGGTAGCGGGCAGTTTTTCGGTGCGCAGAAAATTGACGATGCCCATATCGCAGCCGGAAACCTTGGTTTGCAGCTCGCAAAAATCGAAAGTCAGCGCCGCCACTTTCATGTCTTCCGGCACCTTGACTCTGCGAATGACGCCCACGTCCTCCCTGCGAAGCGGCGGCAGCATCCACTTCGGGACTGGCCGTTCCGGCGGAGCGTTGTTGTTTTTCACGCCAAATTTTTCATCAAGACGATCTGCCTGCCAGTCACGCCCCACAACCGGAGCGGAAAACGCCTCGGATACTTCCGCTGTCGCGCAGATACTCGTTATAATCAGGCAGAATGCCAGCACCACCAAATGCTGCCCCATTTTCCACAAGCATTTTTCCCTCATCACCCAACCATGCCCCTTTCTTTTCCGCCCCCAACCATCCCCACCGCCAACGTGGGATGGACGAAAGCCTCGCAAGATGCTATAGGAAAGTTCCCGGAAACCAGGAGTTTTTTGCCAATCGCAAGTACCCCATGTTGCGGTATTGGTCCTTTTTTGAGGTATGGAAACCTTTACCATGCACTGCAACAAGACGATATGTTTTTTCGAAAAAGCCATTGTGACAGACCGATGAATACCGTTGGCATCTTTACCAAACCTTCGCACGCTCAGGCAGAAGTACTGGCCAGCCGCTGTGTTGCCTGGTTCGCGCAACAGGGCATTCAGGTTCTGGCGCTCAAGGAAACGGCGGCCGCAATTGGCGCACAGTCCTGCTCTCCGGAACGGCTGCGTGAAGAAATTCAACTGGCCGTCGTGTTCGGCGGCGACGGGACATTGATCGCGGCGGCCCGCCAACTTGAGGCACGCCCCATTCCCATTCTGGGCGTCAATCTGGGACGGCTCGGCTTTATGGCAGAGGTGTCACCGGAAAATATTTTCCCGATACTGAAAAAGGTCATCAGCGGAGATTTCACCATTTCCGAACGCATGGCCCTCAGTGCCACGGTGTGGCGGGCGGGGCAGGAAATTGCCAGGGTGCGGGCCCTGAACGACATCGTCATTACCAAGGGTGCATTGGCCCGGATCATCGATATCGAGACACGAATTGACGATGTTCCGGCCACGTTCCGGGCCGACGGACTGATCGTTGCCACACCCACCGGCTCCACCGCCTACAACCTTGCGGCAGGTGGTCCGATCGTCAGTCCGGAGCTGCGCTGCCTGATCGTCACGCCGATTTGCCCGCACACCCTTACCAACCGTCCCCTCATCGTTCCGGAACAGGAAGTGATCCATGTCACGGTACGCCACGACGAGCAGAATGTGGTCTACGCCACTGCCGACGGCCAGGTGGGAGTTCCGCTCAAAAACCGTGACGAAGTGGAAATCCGCAGTACACATCCGGGCGTACCGCTGATTCGCGGGCAGGAATACAGTTATTTCGAGGTGCTGCGCCGCAAACTCCACTGGGGCATTTAGGATGTAAGCCACAACAAAGTACGCAAAAAGGTCATCGGACCTTCGGAAGAAAAAAGATGCTTGCCGAACTCGTCATTCACAACATCGCCATCGTGGAGCGTATGAGCATCCGCTTCACGGAAGG
>JAILGY010000017.1:0-3060 GCA_024696325.1 bacterium
CAATGAGGCAAAAGGACCGGATTCTGCTGGCTCTGACACTGGGCGCACTGCTGGCAATTCCGCTCCTGGCCTTTGCCGGATGGTATTTCCCCAGTGTGGGGCTGAACCATATTCATCCGCTGCTGTCGTGGCTGGCCGGCATCGTATTGGGAGGAATGGCGCTTCTAATCTGCGGCATCTGCATACTGTTGGCGTTGACGCTGCTTTCCGGACGTGACTGTTTCCTGTTCACGCCGCTGCGCCGTCTGGTGATGAAGTGGATGCTGCCGGCGCTTCTGGGACTGGGAACATTGCTGCGCATCGAACCGGATCGTCTGCGGCGCGCCTTCATCGAGCTGAACAACCGGCTGGTGGAATCCGCGACCACGCCGCTTCCCGCGGAGCGGATCCTGATTTTGCTACCGCACTGCCTGCAGCGCAGCGAGTGCCCGGTCAAGGTGACCGACAATCCCGAGCTCTGCAGGGCCTGCGGAGCCTGCGCCATCATGCCGCTGGTGGATCTGGCACGCCGCTTCAGGGTGGAGCTCGCGGTGGTCACCGGCGGTACGCTGGCCCGCGAGGTTCTGCGCCGCAAACGCCCAGCCCTGGTGATTGCGGTGGCCTGCGAACGGGATCTCGCCTCCGGCATCCGTGACGCATGGCCGCTGCCGGTCTTCGGCGTCCTCAACGAACGCCCGGAAGGCCCCTGCATCAACACCACAGTCGATGTCGCCGCGGTGGAAAGGCTGCTTGCAAGACGCAGCCTCATCACTTGACACTTCTTCCACCTGTTCCCATATTTATAGTTATTAACTGCACCACAAACCATTTTTCGAAAGGAGAGCACACCATGAATCTGCGTCTGATAGTTCTGATGACGGCTATGACCCTGCTCCTGATGCTCTGTGGCAACCTGATAGGCGGCCAGCAGGGTATGCTGGTGGCGTTGATATTTTCAGCCATCATGAATTTCTTTTCCTACTGGTTCTCGGACAAGGCAGTTTTGAAAATGTACCGCGCGCAGGAGGTGGAAAGCGGCGAACTCTACGATGTAGTCAGTGAACTGGTGCGGGACAACAACCTGCCCATGCCGAAAGTGTACATGATCCCGCAGTCCGTTCCCAACGCCTTCGCCACCGGCCGCGATCCGCAGCACGCCGCAGTGGCGGCAACCGAAGGGATCCTGCAGATCCTCAGCCGCGAGGAGCTGAAAGGCGTGATGGCGCACGAACTGACGCATGTCCGGAATCGCGATATTCTTATCGGAACGATTGCGGCAACTTTGGCCGGAGCCATCACCTATCTGGCCAGCATGGCAAAATGGGCGGCGATCTTCGGCGGCGGACGCAGCAGCGATGGCGAACGCAGCAACGGTTTTGCCATGCTGGCGATGGCGCTCCTGGCACCGATAGCCGCCATGCTGATCCAGATGGCGGTGTCGCGCTCGCGCGAGTACAAGGCCGACGAAGGCGGCGCGAAGCTGTGCGGCAATCCGCACTACCTGGCGCAGGCGCTGGCCAAGTTGCAGGTGGCCAACCAGCGCTCGCCGATGCCAAACGCCAACCCGACGACCGCCCATATGTTCATCGTCAGCCCACTGACCGGCAGCAGCTTCACCTCGCTCTTCTCCACGCATCCGCCGGTCGAGGAACGGATCGCCCGTCTGGAGCAGATGGCGATGTAAGCGCCCAAAAGGAGAAAACTTTATGAGGATGAAACGCTGGATACTTTTGGGAGCGGCCTTCCTGCTGCTGGCCTGTCCCCCGCTTGCGCCGGCGGATACCATACGCAACAGCCGGGGCAACATCATTGGCCGGGTTGAGACAAACGGCACGGTACGCGACAGCCGGGGCATGGCCATCGGCCGCATCGAGAGCAACGGCACGGTACGCGATGGCCGGGGTATGGTCATCGGGCGGATCGAGGGCAACGGCACAATACGCGACGGCCGGGGCACGACCATCGGCCGAATCGAGGGCAGCGGCACGGTGCGTGACGGCCGGGGCAACAGCGTTGGCCGGATCGAGGGCAGCGGCACGGTACGCGACGGCCGGGGCAACAGCATCGGCAGTGCCCAGGGAGTCAACCCCAACTGGGCCGCCGCTTTTTTCTTCTTCGACTTCTTCAAATAGCCAAAGCTGCGGCAATTCCTCGTCAAACAACAAAACTCCCCTTCAAGGCATCAACTTTGAAGGGGAGTCTTCTTTTAAGCTTCCATGCAACGGCGCAAAGCGCCGTGCTCAATATCAGTAGCTATGCTCGTCGGCGTTGAGCTCGAAGTAGCTCTGCGGATGCGCGCAGACCGGGCAGATTTCGGGTGCCTTCGTGCCAACAACGATATGTCCGCAGTTGCGGCATTCCCACACCTTGACGCTGCCCCTCTCAAAGACCTGTTTTGTCTCGACATTCTTGAGCAATGCGCGGTAACGTTCCTCATGGTGCTTCTCGATGGCAGCCACCAGGCGAAACTTCGCTGCCAGTTCCGGGAAGCCTTCTTCCTCGGCGGTCTTGGCGAAACCGGCATACATGTCCGTCCACTCGTAGTTCTCGCCATCGGCTGCATCGGCCAGATTCGCCGCGGTATCACCGATGCCTTTCAGCTCCTTGAACCACATCTTGGCGTGTTCCTTCTCGTTGTCCGCCGTCTTGAGGAACAGCGCCGCAATCTGCTCAAAACCATCCTTTTTCGCCTGGGACGCGAAATAGGTATACTTGTTGCGCGCCTGGGATTCACCAGCAAAAGCCGCCTTCAGATTTTCTTCCGTCTTTGTTCCTGCATAGGGATTCTTTGCCATGTCTTCTCTCCTTGTCTGTATGTTGTTTGCCAAATACTCGGGGATGCATCGCCCCTTCCGCTCCTCACCTTACACTTCCCCAATATAGCCGATTTTCAAACCGCGGAACACCCTCTTGTTATTGTTTCAGGCCTGCCCGTCTTTATCGTGCCTCTTCCCCAACGCTGTCTTCACCATCCGCTTCACCGCTCGTCCGCCAATAGTCCAGTACCGCCCGCACAACGGCGATCTCCATCATCTTGCGGTTGCGCTCGTTCTCAAGCCAGGCCTCGTCCACCTCGTCGGG
>JAILGY010000039.1:0-4795 GCA_024696325.1 bacterium
CATGCCCACTTCCACCTGATTTTTGCCATAGAGATTTTCCCAGGCTGTCAGGTACAGATCCAGACGCTCAAGCAAATTGGTGTAGTTTTTGTACTCCTTGCCGCCCAAATCCAAACGCAGCACCGGGTGCGCCTCCGGGCACCCGGACTGCTCCGCGATGACCAGTCCCTGAAACAGATCCTTTCTGCCCTCGAACCAGGCCGCGATGGTGGACAGCAGCAGTGATTTCCCGAAGCGGCGCGGCCGGCTCAAAAAATAGTAGCAGCCTGAATTGATGAGCTGCGCTATCTGCGCAGTTTTATCCACATACACATAGCCTTCTCTGCGGATCTTCTCAAAATCCTGAATGCCGACGGGGTATTTCATGGGGTCTCCTCATGGGAAAAAGCTGAAAAAACGGTTTCGCGAACATCTCCCGCACAACCGCGCAGCATTCAATCAATGCCAGAGATCCGCCCGGCTGTAAAGAAGGGGCGAGGGGGAACGGCAAGTCCTTCCGCCCCTTTTTACCCCCTTGCATTGTCCTGTGGACATCGGGCTTCACCCCATGCCTGTGGAAAAGCCCCCTCAAGGGGAAAACAAATCAAGACACCTCATCCGTCACGGCTTACGCCGTGACACCTTCCACCCAAGGGGAAGGCTTTAAAGGCCCTGTCTCCAAGCATGGAGACTTTCCCCACCTCTATGGGGCACTTCCCTTACAAGGGGGCAAAATCCTCAAGCTATGCCCTTGGAAAAGCCGATGAGGGAGGCAGAACCACAGCAGAAACGGTTTTTAGGCCTTCCCCTTGAGGGGAAGGTGCCGAACGAAGTGAGGCGGATGAGGTGTCACAAGTATTTCAAGACTTCCTCACATACCCACTTAAAGTTCCGGTTCACATCCAGGTTTGAAAACCGCAGAACATGGATTCCAAGATTGGAAAGAAAAGTATCCCGCTTTTTATCAGCGACAATCCCCTCTTTCCCGTAATGCTGCGAACCATCCAGTTCAATCACCAACTTTGCGGAAGCAATATAGAAATCAACAATATACGGTCCCATAACCTGTTGACGTTTGACTGTTACAGGGAGGGATTTCAGAAAATCATACCAGAGGCGGCGTTCTTCCTTCGTCATCTCCCGGCGCAGTTTTTGCGCAAAGGATTTCATGTCCGGATTGTTGGTCTGGTTCATGGTACACCTCATCCGGCGCTTCGCGCCACCTTCCCCTCAAGGGGAAGGCTTTAAAGGCCCTGTCTCCAAGCATGGCGACTTCCCCCACCTCTATGGGGCACTTCCCTTACAAGGGGCAAAGTCCTCAAACTATGCCCATGGAAAAGCCCCTTCAAGGGGAAGACTTTTCGAAGCATCGATGAACAAATAAATTGGCGTCTGCAGCGGCTTTAAAAACATGAAAATCCCCAAGATTTTCGCTCGCCGGGGCTTTTTTGTCAGTAACTGCCGGTATCGGTGAAGTTATCGTCCTTGAAGGTCCATTCGTAATACAAACCGTGCAGATTCCGGTTCACCCGGATCTTGTTGGCTTTGACTTCTATGCGCGGATTGCCAAGCACATTTTCATTGCACACCAGCCAATGTTTGCCGTCGCGGATGCGGTAAATGTACACGGCAAAGGCGTTGCCGTCCTTCTCGTCAGTGGTGCGCACGGCAAAAACAACCTCATCGGCACCGTCACCGTCAAAATCGTGCTGGCCGATGGTGTATTCGCTCAGGGTGTGGGGGAAACCGGTTTCGTCGTGGGTAATGTCTCCAAAGATGAAGCCCAGCCGGGTGTACTGTTCCTTTTCGTCGCGGCAGTAGGCGGCAATATCCATCTGATCAAAGAACAGGCCGAATTCCAGTGTGCGGTCCTGATGCTTGTACAAAAATTTCAAGCCGTTGTTGTAGGGATCGTCCTTCAACCGGAACATGATTCCAGAGGAGATGCCGGTAACAAAAGGTTTCATGCCCATGCTTTTGTCGTTGGCGATCCGGTTGTAGTGATAGAACGAATCGACATACCACACCTTCAGGCAGGAAGTGTCTTTGCATGCCTCACGTTTTTGCCAGTTCTGCCTGACGAAGGCGCGAAAGGCATCGGAATTGCCGGTCCAGCGCTTGGCGGCCTCATAAACCTGGGAAAGCTGATCGTCCGCATGAGAAAGCTCCGGCAGTGCGCATATCTGTTTTTCGGCGTAACTTTGCGCTTTGGCGCAGTCGAAACTGGCGCCGCAAGCCGCGCCCACGCCAAGAAGCAGGAACGGTATCAGCCCCAGACTTCCCAGCAAACGGCCCTTGTCGATCATGTCTCTCCTCCCGTTTTCAAAAAAAGAACCTTCCTAGAAGCCCAAAATACAAAAAGACGGTTATCGCTAACCGTCTTTTCGCCCGGCAAATACTCAGCGAATCGCCCGGCACCCTTTAAAAATGGAACGAATCAGGAATCACCTTATCCAGATTGGCCGCCGTCGCCTCCACCTTCTTGCGCGCAACCAGGCCATTTATGGAGCCCAGTGAAAGCAGATGCGCATAAATCAGCCCCATGAAGGGCCGCAGGGCCAGGTATTCCTCATTGGAAAGCTCTCCCAGACTCTTCTCGTTCACCATCTGTACGCCTTCCAGCTTGAAATTCTTGTCACCCGCCGCATTGATCTGCATATTGAAAGGTGTCAGGAGATGCTTTTCTTTCAGAATCGCGGCAAAACGTTTCGAAATCTGCGCGGAGCGATGATACTCGCTGATAAATTTGAAAAATTTTTCCATTACCGGCGCACGCTTGCCATCTTCGGTGAAAAGCGGCTCCCCGCCTTCATCCGCCAAAAGACCGCTCTCTTCGTCGATGCACAGCACCAGACGATCCTTGCCTTCCTCGTCGCCTTCCACCTTGGGAGCCTGGGCAAAAATGAACGGATAACGGCGAACTGTCGCCGGAATGTACTCGGCACGCCACTTGCCCAAAGAGTTGACAAAAAGATTTTCCTCCCTGCCCAGTCCCATCAGCAAAAAGGGCGATATCTCTCCGCCATATTCGGCAAACACTATGGGATAGATGTGCATTGCGGCGGAAAATTCCGCAACCACCGCGGGAATGAGGGTTTGCTTGGCTGCAAACGCATAGGAAGAAATCGGAAGAAGACGTTTTTTACCGTGCTGCGAGAAAGTCAGCGGAACAATTTTGGCCATGTCAACAACCTCCCTTTCAGAAAACTCTTTAAAAAGTCACCCGTCACACTTCTGTATCAAAAAAAAATCCCTGGTGAAGCCTCATGCCACTCCGTTCTTCAACCCGCGACTTCACCGGGAACATGCTCAAACACCCGTTCAATACGCAAAGCCCGGCCCGTTGCGATATCAATTTCCGCAACCAGGCCGTTCAATATCAGTTGCCGGCAGGCCGGTTCGAACCGGACCGGACGCTGCGTCAAAAAGCGCTGAAGCGGTTTCTCCTTTTGAAAGCCGATGACACCATCCCATCCGCCCGTCATTCCCAGATCCGTTATGTAGGCGCTGCCCTGCGGCAGGATGCGCTCATCGGCGGTCTGCACATGCGTATGGGTTCCGGCCAGCACCGACACCCGCCCGTCCAGATAGTAGCCAAGCGCCATTTTCTCACTGGTGGTTTCAGCGTGAAAATCGGCCAGGATAATCTTCGTCTCCTCAGAAAGCCGCTCAATCTCCCGATCGGCCGCCAGGAACGGACAATCCAGGGCATTCATGAAGACCCGTCCTTCCAGATTCAGCACCCCAACCTTGACCCCGGAGATACTCGTAAAAACACCGGAGCCACGTCCCGGAGCCGGATCCGGATAGTTGGCGGGACGCAGGACACGCCGTTCCTCTTCCAGAAACGGCATCATTTCCTTCTTGCCCCAGATATGGTTGCCGCTTGTCAGCACATCGACACCCGCGTCAAACAGCTCGATGGCTACGGTCGGAGTCAGCCCCATGCCGGCAGCGGCATTTTCGCCATTCGCCACCACGAAATCGACCCGATGGCGCTGCACAATCTGCCGCAAGGCACGGTCCAAGGCACAGCGGCCGGCCCGGCCGACAATATCCCCCACGAGCAAAGCTGTAAGCGTTCCGGCACTCATCGCGCGTAATCCACAGCCCGGGTTTCCCGAATCACGTTGACCTTGATCTGGCCGGGATAGGTCATCTCCTGCTCAATCTTGCGGGCAATCTCGTGCGCCACCACCTGTGCCTGCGCATCGGAAACGCCGTCACTGTCAACCATTACGCGGATTTCCCGGCCCGCCTGAATGGCAAAGCAGCTGCTGACCTCGGGGAACGAGGTTCCAATACGCTCCAGATCCTCCAGCCGCTTCACATAGGTTTCCAGCATCTCGCGGCGTGCACCCGGACGGGCGCCGGAAAGCGCATCCGCGGCCTGCACCAGCACCGCCAGAACCGTCTGCGGATGCTCATCCTCGTGATGCGCCGCCACCGCATGGACAATCGCCGGCGATTCCCCATATTTTTTCAGGATATCCGCGCCGATAACCGCGTGTGACCCTTCTATCTCGTGATCCACCGCCTTCCCCAGATCGTGCAGCAAGCCGGCCCATTTGGCCTGCTTGACGTTCACGCCCAGTTCCGCCGCCATGATGCCGCACAGAAAGGCCACCTCGATGGAGTGCTGCAGCACATTCTGCCCAAAGGAAGTGCGGTACTTGAGACGTCCCAGCAGCTTGACAATCTCAGGATGGGCGCCATGCACGCCGATATCGAAAGTCGCCCGCTCGCCAGCCTCGCGGATGGTCTTGTCCACCTCCTCACCGGCCTTCTTGACCATCTCCTCGATACGCGCCGGATG
>JAILGY010000056.1:0-18565 GCA_024696325.1 bacterium
GCGTGAGGGGTCTCCCTGCCGTTTCCGGCTGTGGCAGATCGCCCAACAGGAATACCTGTTGACCCTCACCTTCCACCACATCGTCTTTGATGGCTGGAGCCTGGGACTCTTCCTGCACGAGCTGGAGAGTGCCTATGCGGCCCTGCACGCGGGGAAGAAACCCGAATTGCCACCGGCAGGTGCCAGCTACCGCGCCTATGCCCAGTGGCAACGCAGCTGGCTGGCCGGTGAGCGTCTGGAGCGTCTCTGCGCCTACTGGAAAGAGCAGCTGGAAAATATTCCGGAACTGCTGAGCCTTCCCACCGACCATCTTCGCCCCGAGGTTCTGAGCCAGCGTGGCGCGCATCTGCCGTTGGCACTGGAAAAGGAGACGCTGGAGTCGCTGAAGAAACTCTGCCGTGCACAGGGGGTGACGCTCTTCATGGCGCTGGAAACCCTTTGGGCGGTCTTCCTTTCCCGTTACAGCGGAATGGAAGATCTCGTGGTCGGAATACCGGTTGCGGGCCGCTCCCGTCCGGAAGTTGAAGGCACCATCGGGTTCTTCGTGAATGCCCTGCCGCTGCGCCATACCTTAAGTGGCAATCCCACGTTCCTCGATCTTCTGGAGCGTACGCGCAAGACAGCGCTTGCCGCGTATGCCCATCAGGATCTGCCCTTCGAGAAGCTGGTGGAAGAACTGGCTCCGCACCGGGATACCTCTCATGCCCCCATCTTCCAGACCATGTTCGCGTTGGACGATCTGGGGCCTGAGGCACCACACTTCGAGGGACTGGAGGTCACTCTTGACTTCCCCGAATTTTTCGGTGCCAAATTCGATATAACTTTGAGCCTCGACAGTTTGGGCACAGGTCATCTGGAATACAGCACCGATCTCTTTACGAAGGAAACGGTTGCGCGTATGAGGCGCCACTTCTGTCATCTGGCGAAAAGCATCGTGGAAGCGCCCCAGCGCCCCGTACGCGAAGCCGCTCTTCTGGACACGGCAGAACTGGAAATGGTCACTCGCCGTTTTAACGAGACGGCTTTTGATTTCGGAGATTTCCAGGCCTTCCCACGGCTCTTCGAAAAGCAGGTCGAGCAAAATCCCGAAGCCCTTGCGGTACAGGACAGCCGTGAAAAGTTGAGCTATGCCCAGCTCAACCAGCGCGCCAATCGCATTGCCCATGCCCTGCCCAGCCTGTCCCAGAACACGCTGGTCGGTGTTTGCCTTGAACGTGGCGCGGACTGGGTTGCGGCCATTTTGGGCGTGTTCAAGGCAGGACATGCCTATTTGCCGCTTGATCCGCACGCGCCCGTTGAACGGCTGGTCTTCATGATTGAAGACGCCCGCTTGCAGTGTGTTGTCACCGCTTCCGACATAGATCTGCCCTTTGAAGGTGAACGGCTTCTGGTGGATGATACTAAGACGCTCGTTGGGCAATCCGCCGCCAATCCTGATACTGTACTTTCGGAAGACGATCCGGCCTATGTCATTTACACCTCCGGTTCCACCGGAACTCCCAAGGGTGTGCTGCTTGAACATCGCGGACTGACCAACCTTGCCCTGGCCCAGAGTTCACGCTTTGGGCTGCATGCCGGTTGTAGGGTCCTTCAGTTTGCCCCGGCGATCTTTGACGCCTCCATCTCCGAAATAGCCATGACACTGGTCTGCGGTGCCACGCTGTGCATTGCCTCCGACACCGCGCTGCTTGCCGGCGACGAGTTGGCGCAGGTACTCAACGAGTACCGCATCGACACCGTCACCCTGCCCCCCTCGGTGCTGGCCTCGCTGGAAGGAGATTTCTCCGCGCTGCGCCGTCTTGTCGTGGCCGGTGAAACCTGTCCGTTGGAGCTTGCGCGCAGCTGGAGCAAGGGGCGCAACTTCTTCAATGCCTATGGGCCGACAGAGGCGACCGTCTGTGCCAGCACGGCGCAATACCGGGAAGATGGTGCCGCGGATCCCGGTATTGGTACGCCACTGGAAAATGTTCAGATCTACGTACTTGACGAGATCGGCAATCCTCAGCCGGTAGGTGTTCCGGGAGAGCTTTGCATCGGCGGCGTGGGTGTTGCACGTGGCTATATCAACCGCCCCGAACTGAACCGGGAGAAATTTTTGGACAATCCCTTCGCTCCCGGACGGCTTTATCGAACAGGCGATCGGGCGCGCTGGACCGCATCAGGGACTTTGAGTTTTCTGGGGCGCCTTGATCACCAGGTGAAGATCCGTGGTTTCCGCATTGAGCTCGGCGAAATTGAAAATGTTTTGCGCGAACATGCCTTCGTCCGCGGCGCCGTGGTCACCGCCTTTGGCGCGGGCGCGCAGAAGCGGCTGTGCGCCTATGTGGTCTGCGACGGCGAAGTGGCCGAACTGCGCGGCTATCTGGAACGCAAACTGCCGCACTACATGATTCCCGCGGTCATCATGAAGGTTGCCGATTTTCCGCTGACCACAAACGGCAAAATTGATTTCCGCCGTCTGCCGGAACCTGAAATCACGCGGGATGCCGCCTACGTCGCTCCGCGAAGCGCAACTGAAAAGGCCCTGGAACAGATTTTCGGCACGGTGCTCAATCTGGAGCGCATTGGTGTCCATGACAACTTCTTCGAACTGGGAGGCAATTCCCTGCTGCTGGTACGGGTACGGACGCTCATTCAGAGACAGTTGCATCACCGTCTGGAAATGACCGATCTCTTCCACTACCCCACCATTGCGCGTCTGGCGGAGATTCTTGATGGCGCACCAAACGCCGTACGCCAACGTACAGCACAGGTGACCACCACCGAACACACGGATGCCGCGGAAGCCGTTGCGATTATCGGCATGGCCGGACATTTTCCCGGAGCCGCCACTTCCGACGAATTCTGGGAGAATCTCGCCGCCGGAGTGGAATCGATCCGCTTCTATAACGAAGAAGAGTTGCTGGCCTCCGGTTTTACGAGGGAAATCGCGCGGCATCCACGTTTTGTGCCCGCCTACGGCCAGCTTGACGGCGTTGCGCTGTTTGACGCCAATTTCTTCCACATGACGCCGCGGGAGGCGGAACTCTGTGATCCGCAGCAGCGGCATCTGCTGGAAATCGCCTGGGAAACGCTGGAGAGCGCCGGTTGCGATCCGGCTGCCTACGAAGGCCGTGTGGGCGTATTTGTCGGTGTTGGTTCGAATGCCTACTTCGAAGAAAATCTGCTGCCAGCATTGGGACATACCGATGTCGCCACCAACTTCCAGATCAGTCTGCTCAACGGCAAGGAGTTTGTCGCCACCCGTATTTCCTACAAGCTGGATCTCGACGGACCCAGCCTCAACGTCAATACCACCTGCTCCACCTCTCTGGTGGCGGTGCATCTGGCCGCCCGCGCCGTGCTGGAAGGCCAGTGCGAACTGGCGCTGGCCGGAGGAGCCCGTATCCAGACCGGTGGTGCGACCGGCTATCTCTATCACGAGGGATTCATCCTCTCCCCCGACGGCCACTGCCGGGCCTTTGACAGTTCCGCGGCAGGCACGGTGGGCGGTTCCGGAGCGGGTCTGGTGGCCCTGAAAAAGCTCTCTGCCGCAATGAAAGAAGGTGATCCGATTCTGGCGGTCATTCGCGGATCCGCCGTCAACAACGACGGCGCGGACAAGGTCGGCTTCACTGCCCCCGGTGTTCACGGCCAAACCGAAGTGATCCGCCAGGCCCTGCGGACATCCGGAGTCGATCCTTCCTCCATCGGCTATCTGGAGGCTCATGGCACCGGCACCGCGCTGGGGGATCCCATCGAGATCCGGGCGCTGACCAATGCCTTTGGCGAGGTGGAACCCGGGCGCTGCGCCATCGGCTCGGTCAAGACCAACATCGGTCATCTGGACGCCGCTTCGGGTGTGGCGGGGCTTATCAAAACCGTCAAGGCTCTGGAACACGGCCAGATTCCGCCCAGCCTGCACTTCAAGTCGCCCAATCCGGCCATCGACTTTGCGCACAGCCCCTTCTTCGTTGCCTCGCAGCTTATCCCCTGGAGGCGGGGCCGCACACCACGCCGCGCCGGAGTCAGCTCGTTTGGCATCGGTGGCACCAACGCGCATGTGATTCTGGAGGAAGCGCCGCCATTGCTTTCCGATCCTCCGAACCGCACGCGGCTCCTGCTGCCCTTCTCCGCGCACACCGAAAGCGCACTTTCGCGGATGGCCGACAATCTGGCGGCCTTTATCGAGCACCATCCGGAGGTTAATCCCGATGATCTCGCCTACACGCTCGCCTGCGGACGCCGCACCTTCGGAGTGCGCGGTGCGCTGGTCTGTGCGGATCTGCATGAAGCTGCGCTGCAGCTGCGCCGCCGCAAGTTCACCCGAAGCGCGACAGGCCTCAGGCAAACCGAAACGCTCTGGCTCTTTACCGGTCAGGGAGCGGAGCTTGCCGGAGCGGGCCAGTCACTTTATCAGCAGGAACCAATCTTCCGTGAGGCTCTGGAAACCTGCCGCGCTCTGCTGCGCCCGCATTTCGATCTGCTGCGTATCCTCTGGCCGGAAAAACGTGGTGTAAGGGATGCCGCCCCTGTGGATACCCGCTTCATCCAACCTGCGCTGTTTGCGCTGGAATACGCGCTGGGCATCCTGTGGCAGTCTTGGGGGGGCACTCCGAAGGCGATGCTGGGGCACAGTCTGGGCGAATGGACGGCGGCCTGCCTTGCTGGCGTCTTTACGCTGGAGGATGCGCTGAAACTGGTGCGGCTGCGCGGCGAACTCATGGCGGCCCAGGGAAAAGGCGCCATGCTGGTGGTGCCGCTGACGCTCAAGGAGACCATGCTGCTTTTGAGCGAGGGGATGAGTCTTGCTGCAGAAAATGCCCGCAACCAGTGTGTCATCTCCGGCAGGATGGAAGTGGTCGAGCGTCTGGAGAACGAACTGAAAACCGCCGGCCGCCAGACCCACCGTCTGCCGGTTGCGCATGCCTTCCATTCGCCGTTAATGCGGGAGGCTGTCGCGCCATTTCGCGAGGCCTTGCAGCAGATCACCATGCATCCGCCCGAAATCCCCTTCGTTTCCAGCCTCACTGGCACCTGGATTTTGGACGAGCAGGCCACCTCCCCCGATTACTGGGCTCGGCAGATTGTACGGCCGGTGCTCTTCCACCGCGCGCTGGAAACTCTGTTGACCAGTGCCCAAGAGGCAGCGGTATTGGAAATCGGCCCCGGCACAGTACTGGCCAGACTGACGGCTCGTCACCCTGCGAACGCAGGCAAGGCGCCGGTGGCGGCAAGCCTTGCAAATGGCCGGGAGGAAGAGGATGAATACCGCAGCCTGCTGGAAGCGGCGGGAACGCTGTGGTCCTCCGGTGTGTCGATCAACTGGCGTGCCTTCTATGCCCGTGACAGACGCCGCAAGATTCCTTTGCCCACCTACCCCTTCGAGCGCCGGAAATACTGGATAGAGCCTGGAAAAACCGCGGTGGTGCCGGAGCTTCCCCAGGTTTCCGACACAGTTTCTCCGGATAAGGCGCCCAGGAGCACAACTGAGGCCGAACGCCAGGTGTTGGAGCTCATGCAAGAGATCCTGGGAATTGCTTTCCTCAGTCCCGAGGATGATTTCTTCAAGGCAGGCGGAGATTCGCTGACTGCGGTGCAGCTGGCCGCGCGGCTGGAGGAGCGTTTCGGCGTAACGGTGCCGCGTCATGCGCTTTTGACCGGGGCTACCGCCGCGCAACTGGCGCGGATGCTGCCCAAGGGCGCGCTTGCGCAGGAAACACCTCGGGTCTTGCCGGAAAACCGCGAAAACACCATGCAAGGGGCGGAAAACCTTGTGGGCGACACTTCAGCAAGTGGGCTTATCACGCTTGAGAAAGGCGATGCTTCCTCTGCGCCGTTCGTGCTTCTTCCGGCCATAGGCGGAGGCGCCTTCATCTACCGTGAACTGGCGGCAAAACTTGAAACACCGCATCCGATCCATGCCTTTGAAGCGCCGGGGCTGTGGGACGATCGGGCGCCGTTGGAAAGCGTGGAAGCGCTGGCCGAACATTTTCTCCGGCAGCTGCATGCGGCGCTTCCAGCTCAAAGCCCCATCCTTGCGGGCAGCTCCTTCGGCGGCATGGTGGCCTGGGAAATGACGCGGCAGCTTGCGGCCTGCGGTACGCCGCCTTCGGCCCTTCTCATGATTGATACGCCCGGCCCTGGTTACCTGCCCAGGCCCCTGGCGGACGATGCGGAGATTCTTGCCTATCTGTTGGCCGGAGACGATCCCGACGGGCGTTTTGCGGAGTATTGCCGAAAACTGCGCGCCATTGCGCCCGAAGAGAGGCTCGCCTACGCGGCCCGAAGTCTTGAAGCCGGTCTGGAAGAGCGGGAAATAGTGCGGATTCTCAAGGTGTACCGGGCCAATCTGCACGCAATGTTCAGCTATTGTCCGCAGGCACTTGGTGAGCGGGTTGTCTTCCTGCGGGCCAGCGAGACGAACAGCTTCACCGCTCCGCATCCGGAACTGGCCTGGGCGCCGCTGGCGGAAGGCGGCATGGAGATTCTGCCCATAGCGGGCAATCATGCCACCATGCTTGACGCCGCCCATGCGCCGCAGCTTGCGGCAACCATAAGGCGGATACTGGGACTTTAAACCGGTTCCCTTATTTCGGGAGATTCCGGCCGCGTCTCACAAAAAAGGCGAAAGCATATGAATGCTTTCGCCTTTGCCGTTGATTCATGGCGCGTCCGGCGAAAGGCCGGCGCGCCAAAGAAAGTATCGTAATGACAACCCGCTCTCAGATAAACTCGATCCAGCCGTATTTGTCTTCCAGACGGCCGTACTGGATACCCGTCAGCGTATCGTAGAGCTTGGAGGTCAGCTCGCCCATTCCTCCCTTGCCAATGGGAATGGCCTTGTCGTTGAAGACCAGCTTGCCAACCGGCGAAACCACACAGGCGGTTCCGGTCCCGAAAGCTTCGGAGAGACGGCCGCTGGCGGCTCCTTCCATGATTTCGTCCACGGAAAGCGCGCGTTCCTCGACACCGATGCCCATGTCCTTGACCAGCGTGAGGATGGAACGGCGGGTCACGCCGTTGAGGATGGTGCCATGCAGCGGAGAGGTCACAACCTTGCCGTCGTAGACGAACATCATGTTCATGCTCCCCACTTCTTCAACATAGCGCCGATGAACGGCATCCAGCCACAGTACCTGCTCGCAGCCGTACTTGTGGGCCTCTTCGCCTCCATAGAGGCTGATGGCATAGTTGGCGCCGGCCTTGGTGTCACCGGTGCCGCCGGGTGCCGCCCGCACATATTTGTCGGTGATCCAGATGCTGACCGGTTTGAGACCGGCCTTGTAGTAGGCACCCACCGGGGAAAGGATGATGTAGCAGAGGTAGCTCGACGAGGGCCGCACGCCCAGCACCGCCTCGGTGGCGATCATGGTCGGACGGATGTAGAGACTGGTGCCCAGGCTCTGCGGCACCCAGCTCTGCTCCAGCCGCACCAGCTGTTTCAGGGCATCAAGCATGAAGGCTTCATCCATCTGCGGCATGCAGAGGCGTTCGGCGCTGTGATTGAAACGGGCGAAGTTGTCTTTCGGACGGAAGATCGCGATCCGGCCATCCTCACGGCGAAAAGCCTTCATTCCTTCGAAGATTTCCTGGGCGTAGTGCAATACCAGTGCCGAGGGCTCCAGAGAAAACGGGCCATAGGGCTCAATGCGGGCGGAATGCCAGCCCTTCCCCGCATCATACTCCATGACAAACATGTGATCGGTGAACTGCCGGCCAAAAACCAGCTGATCATCAGGAATATGAGGTTTCCTCTGCGCTTCCGGAACTTGTTTTACAGTGATTTCCATATTTCCTCCATTGACAGTGAATGAAATAATATCAGGACACATCATCCTTGTTTTACGGTGGCAACATAGCACAATCTGCTTCAAGCGGCGGTAAAAATGTGGGAAAGCGCGCTTGACGCTGTCGAAGAGCGCAGTTACCTTAATTTGTTGTTTTGTCCATTTTTCAGAAAGGTTTTTCCATGCCTGCCGACTACTACCAGATTCTTGGCGTTGAACCGGACGCCGATGCCAAAAGTATCAAGGAGGCGTATCGCAAACTGGCCCTGCGCTATCACCCGGATCGCAACCGCGACGATGCCACCGCCGCCGCCCACATGAAGGAGATCAATGAGGCCTACGCGGTGCTTTCGCATCCCGACAAACGCCGCCAGTATGACCAGATGCGCACCATGCACCATGAAGGCGCCTCCGACTACTTCCGCCAGACCTACAGCCAGCAGGACATCTTCCGGGATTCGGACATCTTCCAGTTCTTCGAGGAGATCAGCCGCAGGGCCGGCATGCGTGGTTTTGAGGAAAGTTTCAAGGATGTCTATGGCAAGGGCTTTCAGGGCTTTGTGGTTCATATCGGCGGCGTGAACGACAAATCGGGATTTTTGGGCAACCTGATGGGCAGCATGTTGAGCCGGGGACTGAACAATATTTTTGGCTTCAATCTGCCAGTACGCGGCAAGGATCGTGAAGAGGCGCTCATGGTTTCCCGAACGATGGCGCGTGAAGGCGGTCAGCTTCTCTACCACAGCCGGGATCAGAAGAAAGATGTGATGGTGACAGTACCGGCCGGCACCGGCGGCGGCAACCGGATCCGCCTGAAAGGCATGGGAGGCACGGGGACGGGCGGCGCTGAAAACGGCGATCTCTGTTTGACGGTCGTTATTGCGCCGGACTGGCTCGCCAAGGGGGCCCATGCTCTGGGCGTGGCGGCAAGGCAAAGCGTGCCGCTGGGCATAAAGACCTGCAAAACCGTGCGCGAACAGTGGATACCGCGCCTGAAAGAAGACCTTCAGACAGTTAAGAAGCAATTTTCGGAACCGCTTTTTCCGGAAAAAAGCGGGCAGTCTCCCCAACCCTCGTCCGACGATTCTCCGAAGGCAAGCTTTCATGAGACTCCGGAGGGGGTGAAGAAAGCGGAGCGTCCCTCTTCATTCAAAACGCCCGACCCGCATCAATTGCCGATGTCGACACTGGAGCGCGCGTTGAAAAATGCCCATGAGGACCTGCTGCCGCGGCTGCGTGCCGGGGTGCGCAAGGCCTGGGCGCAGATGCTGCCGCATCTTGCCCAGAGTTTCAGAACAATACGCGCGAATCTTTTGCCGCAGCTGCGCAAGGGTTTTCAGGCCACACGAACCCGAATGGTGCCCGCTCTCCGCGATCTTGCAGAACAGCTGCGCGCCTGGTGGCGCAAATGGGGCAAGCCATGAAATACGTCGCTTCCGCGTTTTCCGCCGCTTCCGCGTTTCTGAGCCGCAGCCAGGTATTCGGCAATCTGGCAACCATGCTGAAGTTTACCGGCAGCCAGGCGCGCAACAATCTTGTGACGCTTCTCAAGTATTTCCTTTTTCTCGTTTTTACCGTCTTCATGTATGCCGGTATATTCAAGGGCATCATGTTCTGGGTCGAAGGCCGGAGATTTTCCTGGATCACCAGTTTCTACTGGACGCTCACCGTCATGAGTACGCTGGGCTTCGGCGATATTACCTTCAACAGCGACACCGGCCGTCTGTTCAGCATTTTCGTGCTGATTTCCGGCATTATTCTGCTGACGATAGTCCTGCCTTTCGTGTTTATCCGCTTTTTTTACGCTCCCTGGCTGGAGGCGCGCATTCATTTCCGTACGCCGCGCGAACTTCCTGCCGAAACCGAAGGACATGTGATCATTTGCCGTTACGAGTCGGTAGCGCAGGCGCTGATCAAAAAGCTGTCGGTGCTTAATATCCCCTACGTGGTGATGGAACCGGATGTAAACAAGGCCGCCGTTCTCTGCGAACACGGCCTGACCGCAGTTGCCGGCGAAATTGACGGCAGCGCCACCTATGAAGCCCTGCGTGCCGCGCGCGCCCGCATGGTGGTGGCCAATGTTGACGACGCTACCAACACCAATATCACCCTGACCGTGCGGGAAGTCGCGCCGCAGGTGCCGATTGTCGCCACGGCGGAGTCGGTCGATTCGGTGGATCTGCTGGAACTGGCAGGAGCCAACAGCGTCCTGCCGCTGAAAAAAATCCTGGGTGAGCACCTTGCCAACCGGGTCTGCGCGGAACACGCGCACGTTCACATCGTGGGCAGTTTTCGGGATCTCATGTTCGCCGAATTTCCCATTCACAATACGCCGCTGGTGGGCCGCACACTGCGCGAGACCCGTCTGCGCAAATCGCTGGGAATCAACGTGGTGGGAATGTGGGAGCGCGGCCGTCTGCTGCCGGTCACTCCGGATACGGTGTTTTCCGAATCCAGTGTGCCGGTGGTTGTGGGCACCACCTGGCAGATAAACGAACTGGAATCCTATCTGGTGATCTACAATACCAACTACAATCCGGTTCTGGTGATCGGCTGCGGAAGCGTTGGCTACGCCGCCGCTGCCGCGCTCAAACGCAAACAGGTTGCCGTGCATATGATCGAAAGCAACCCCGCCCTTGAACAGCGGGCAAAAGAAGTCGCCGATCGTGTTTTCATCGGCAATGCTTCCGACCGTAATGTGATTCTCCAGGCAGGCCTGGAGGAAACTCCCTCGGTGTTGATCACGACCAACGACGATGCCATCAATATTTACCTCTGTGTCTACTGCCGGCGACTCAATCCGCAGCTGCGCATCGTCAGCCGGGTGACCCACGAACGCAATCTGGAAGCCATTCACCGCGCCGGCGCGGATTTCGTACTGAGTTATGCCTCGCTGGGCGCCGCGTTTGTCTCTTCCATTCTGCAGAAGCGGGAACTGATCATGCTGGGCGAAGGTATCGACATGTTCTCAATTCAGTTGCCCGCCTCATTGGTGGGCACAACGCTGGGAGCAAGCGGCATTGGTGCCAAAACCGGACTGAACGTCATCGCAATTCAGACTGGGAACAATACGGTAACCAATCCGCCGCCCGACATGGAACTGCAGTCCGGTTCGGAAATTATCGTTATTGGCAATGCCGAGCAGCGGGAGAAGTTCAAGGAACTCTTCAAGACATAGCACTTGCCGATACTTGGAAAGTTCAGGGGAACACGGCTTATGAAAATTGTTATCGCCGGAGCGGGGGCCGTCGGCACCCATCTGGCCCAATTGCTTTCAAAAGACAATCTGAGCGTGGTGCTCATCGATCATGATGAAAACATACTGGGCAAGCTCAACAACGAGCTTGACATAATGACTTGCGCCGTTTCGGCGACATCCATCGACGGATTGAAAAAGGCCGGCGTGGAAAATGCCGATCTTTTTATTGCCGTCACATCCCACGAAAGCAAAAATATTACCTCTGCTCTTCTTGCCCGGCAGCTTGGGGCACGCCGCACTGTAGCCCGTGTCGACAACTATGAGTACATGAAGCCGGAAAACCGCATCTTTTTTGAAAAAGCGGGGATCGACGCGCTTATCTATCCGGACTTGCTGGCAGCCAAGGAAATTGCCGACTCCGCGCAATACTCGTGGGCGCGCCAGATGTGGAAGTTTGGGGTTGAAGGCAATCTGTTGCTGCTCAACGTGAAGATGGGATTTCAGGAAAACGGTCAGGAGTCCAATCAACTTCTGGGATACACGCTCAGGGAAATCGGTATGCGTCACGGCCACTCGTTCCATGTGGTGGCCATCCGCCGGAACAACGAAACCGTCATGCCTCACGGAGAAGTCAGAATCCTGCCGCACGATATCGTTTTTTTCATGACCACCCGCGACGAAGTAAGCACCCTTCGTCATCTTCTGGGAAAAGACAACTACCCGCAGGTGAAACGGGCGTTCATCATTGGTGGTGGAAAACTCTCCGTTGGAGCGGACTGGGCACTTCCCGAAGCTATGGATTTAAAGATCCTCGAAGCGGATGAAACACGCTGTGAGGAGCTTGGACGGCTCACCAGAAACCGCACGCTTGTTATCCACGGCGAGGCGCACGATATGGAGCTGCTCAATGATGAGGGGTATGGCCAGCATCTCGAAGCTTTTATCGCGCTGACGCCCAACGATGAGAAGAACATCCTCGCCTGCGTAGCGGCGCATCGAAAAGGCGTGCCCAAAACTATTGCACAGGTGGAAAATCTTGACTATCTCGGCATGGCCGAGACTCTTGATGTCGGCACCGTCATCAACAAGAAAGCCATCGCCGCCAGCTATATCTACCAGATGCTGCTGAAATCAAGCGTGGACAACATGAAAATACTCAATGTGGCCGATGCCGAAGTGGCCGAATTTGTGGTCAGAAAAGGTTCCCTCGTTACCAGGTACCCCGTGATGGAAACAGGGCTTCCCCGCGGTGTCAATATCGGAGGGATGGTGCGCAACGGCAAGGGCTGTCTTGTCGGAGGCCAAACCGTGTTGCAGGAAGGTGATCGCGTCGTCCTGTTCTGTATTGGCGGCACACTCAAAAAAATCGACAAATACTTCAAATGAAAATCCCGCATACATGAACTGGAAACTCATCTTACGGATTTTGGGCATTCTTCTTTTCATCGAAGCAGGAATGCTGTTCCTTTGCGCCGGTGTTGGTCTTTTCTACCAGGAAAAATTTCTGTACTTTGTTTGGTCCGCGCTCGTCGCCATCATTTTCGGCACCGTGAGTCAACTGGCCGGCCGTCACTGGAGCGGTCGCATGGGAAGAAAAGACTGTTACATGACAGTCACCCTGTCCTGGCTTATCTTCTCGCTTGTCGGCATGTTGCCCTTTCTTTTGAGCGGCAGCCTGCCCGATATCTCCAGCGCGTTTTTTGAATCCATGTCGGGTTTCACCTCCACGGGCGCCACCGTCATCGACAACTGCGATGCCCAGCTCCGCGGCATCCTGGTCTGGCGAAGTCTGTCGCAGTGGGTTGGCGGCATTGGCATCATCTTTTTCACCATTGCCATTTTACCGGCCTTTGGCATGGGGGAAGTCAAACTCTTCGCGGTGGAAGCCACCGGCCCCCTGCAGGAGAAAGTCCATCCGCGCATTTCCACCACCGCCAGGTGGATCGGAGCCATTTATCTGATAATAACGTTTCTCTGCGCCGGTACGCTTGTGCTGTGCGGCATGAACATTTTTGATGCTTTCAACTATGCGCTTGTGACGGCAGCCACCGGAGGATTTGGCACCCACAGCGATCTGCTGCGGGATGTTTACCATTCTCCCGCGATTGAGTACGCTTTTATCTTTTTCATGTTTGTAGCGGGCATCAACTACACCCTCATCTACCATACCATTCTTCGCGGCCGAATCCGCCAGTTCTTTCATGATGCCGAACTGCGCTGTTATTTTGTCATCCTGATGGCGGCCACCGCTCTGTGTACCCTTGCGCTTTTCATCAGCCGCATTGACTGGAGCGCCGGGTTCAACCACATCGGCACGCTCTTCCTCTTCATGGAACAGGCCCTGCGAGACGCCCTCTTCACCACCGTCTCCCTGCAGACCACAACCGGTCTTGCCACCTGTGACTACACCTGCTGGCCGCTTGCCGTGATACCGGTATTGCTCTTCATCATGTTCGCGGGCGCATGCTCAGGCAGCACCAGCAGCGGTTTCAAGTGCGTGCGCTGGTTCATCATCCTCGGCGTGGTGCGCAACGAGCTGCAAAAGATACTTCATCCCCGGGCCGTACTCCCTGTGCGCATGAACGATGGCATCGTTTCCACTCAGATCGTTCAGACACTGTTTGCCTTCACCGCGCTCTTCGTTGCCTCCTTCTTCGGAGGCGCCTTCATTCTTGCCCTTTTCGGCGTCAGTCCCACAGCGGATGCCCAGATCTTCGACTATTACGATGCTCTTGGCATCTCCATCGCCTCTCTTTCCAATGTCGGCCCCGGCATGGGATATTACGGACCTCTTCATTCCTGGTCCATTCTTGCTCCGGTATCAAAAGTCACCTGTGCCATTCTCATGCTTGTCGGCCGTCTTGAAATTTTCCCGGTGCTCATACTCTTGACCTCCGGTTTCTGGAAAAAATCCTGAACTAGAGGGAATTTTCCTCTGCCTTGGGAGCATTTTCACCCATTTTCCCCGCCCGCTCGCGATGGATCAGCACCAGATTGCGCAAATAGATGAACAGGCCGAACTGACCAATGATGATGACCGGCTCCAGCCGGTAGATGCCATAGATGATGGTCATGAGACTGCCAATGACGCTCAGGTACCAGAAGGCAACCGGCATGACACTGCGCCCCTGGCGTTCGCTGACGAACCACTGCACCACAAAACGGCTGGCAAACACCAACTGCCCCAATACCCCAAAGGCCAGCCAGAGGCTTTCACCCGGATGGGCGCAGTAAAAGGCGATTCGCTCGGAAATGGCTTCCCACATGGTTTTAATCTCTCAAGGCTTTCGCTGCGGAAAAACCAGCCGTCTGCTCATCCAGATGACCGCCAGTGTATCGACAATGCCCACCCACAGCCGGTTGTTGACCCCGTACTTGGTTTCGCCCAGCAGCCGCGGGCGGTGATTGACCGGCGCTTCGGCGATGCGTTCATAACCGGCAATGCGAAACAGCGTCGGAAAGAAGCGGTGCATTCCCTTGAACACGGGTACCTTCAGCGCGGGTTCCCGCCGGAAAACCCGCAGGGCGCAGCCAACGTCGCGGATATGTTCGCCGGTGAGCGCATTGCGAAAACCGTTGGCAATGCGCGAGGACAGTTTCCGCACCAGGGAATCCCGCCGTTTCTTCCGCCAGCCGTTGACCATATCCAGTTGTTCGGCGCGCAGCCGCTCAAAAAGTACCGGGATATCCGCAGGATCGTTCTGGCCGTCGCCGTCCAGCGTCGCCAGAATTTCCGCCTGCGCCGCCGCAAAGCCAGTGGCCAGCGCTGCCGACTGCCCAAAGGAGCGTACATGATCGATGCGCCGGTGACGGCTGTCTCCCAGTTCGTCGATGATTTGCGCGGTGCCGTCGGTCGAGCCATCGTTGATCCACAGACATTCCCAATCAAGCCGGGCGTCGTCCAGTGCCTGGGCGACTTCCCGCGCCAGCTCGGGAATCGACTGTTCCTCGTTTTTAACCGGAATAATAACGCTTACATCCATAGGAAAGCTCCGAAGACGGAATTAAAAATAAAAACTTTTTCGGCGAGAGAAACATAGATACGTTGAGCCCCTCTTTCAGCAAAGTCAATTATACTTTCAGTGTCAGAAGTTCGGAAAGCGTGATGCCGCCGCCCATGATGCAGGAGCGGACAACACCCTGTTCCAGCTGGATACGCGTCTCCAGCGTCCCGCCCGGCTGGTGGAAACAACCCTTTTCGTTCCCTTCCGTCAGGGCGCGCCAAACCGCGCAGGCAAGCGAGCCGCTGCCGCAGCTGCCCTCCCAGACCAGCGAGCCGGTTTCACGTACCCAGACCACCGGAACAAGCTGTTCCTCCCGCAGAAACATGACACCGCAGGCCGCGCTGGCCGTCTGCGCATGCAGTGCCTGCACCGCCTCCAGCACGAAGCTTTCGGATCTCCGTTCCCCCGCAACTATCATGTGTGCGATGCCGTCAAAACACACCACCGGGAATTGTTCTCCCCCCAAATCAATGTGCGTGACCTCAAGCGGAGGCGCCATCCGGACAAAGGCGCTTTTCTGCTCATAGTCCAGCTCAACCGTGAGTGGTTCCGACACGCCGCTGCACTCAACCCTGAGGGTTCGCGCGCGTTTTCCCCGGAGACATCCTTCCAGATACCCCA
Organism: bacterium; assembly: GCA_024696325.1. Lineage (GTDB taxonomy): Bacteria > Desulfobacterota > Desulfuromonadia > Desulfuromonadales > JAAYDE01 > RGIG7977. Next base: position 15,594 of record JAILGY010000056.1, read on the forward strand.
GGGAGCGGGTCGCGTTGCCGCACAGTTCGCCGCCCATCATCTCCAGCCGCGTATCTCCGCCGCATACGGGATCGGTCACGTAGCCCACCTGCTCTATCGCCAGACCGGGCAGCGCCATCAGGCGTTTTGCCAGATCGGCCCGGACTTCGGACGGCACCGCGTTCAGTACCAGCAGGGTGATGTTGCCGCCGGGATTGGCCAGGTAGGCGGATATCTGCATGATTTGTACTCCTCAAACTCAAAGCAAAGCTCAAAAGACTCTTTCAGAAAAAGAAAGCCTTTTCAAAACTAAAGCAGCCAGTCATCACCCGAAGGTTCCGGCGCTGTCTGTTCCTTGCTGCGGAAAAACTCTTCGGGATCCAGCGCTTTTGTCTGGACTTCGATTCCCTGCACCCGGATGGCGCGCAGCGGACGCACCGGGCAGGGATATTCACAGTTGCCGCAGCCGATGCAGAGATCCTCTGTCAGAACCGGTATTGGGCAGGCGTCATGCTCGCCCTGCACCATCCGCAGGGCGCCGGTGGGGCAGTGTTCCGCACAGGCGCCGCAGGGCGTCTTCTGCTCCACCGCCACGCACAGCCAAGGCTCAAAATGCGCCATGCCAATGCGCCGCCGCTTTTTCTCGGCAGGCATCAGTGGCTGCAGGGCGCCAAAGGGGCAGATTTGCGAGCAGGTGTTGCAGTTGAACTCGCACATTCCCAGACTGTAATCCAGATGCACTGGCCTGAAAAAACCGCCAGGCCGCAGAACCTTCCCCTGGCAATGCGCTATGCAGACCCCGCAGTTGGCGCACAGCGCCGCAAAGCGCCACGGCGTCTCCGCTCCCGGCGGGCAGATGGGCAGAGGCTCTCCAAGAGGCATATGGACTTTAGGTGTCAGCCGCAGCGTCCCTACTGCAAGCATCCCGGATGCAAGCGCCGCCGCACCGCCAGCCAGCAACTGTCTTCTCCGTCTATCGGCCGGTGTGGCTTCAAACGCCCTCTTGCCCCAGGCGATGGCCTGTTCTGGGCAAACCTCAAAGCAGCTCAGACAACGCAGGCAATGTTCGTCATCCACTTGAAAGGTATCGGGATCGATGGCCTGCGCCGGACACTTCTTTTGGCAAAGCCCGCAGTGCAGGCATTTTTCTTTGGAAAGGCGCAGGGTGAAGAGGCAGGAATAGGAGCAAAGTCCCAAAAGCGTGCCGACCGGGCAGAGCTGCGCGCAGTACAGCCGCCGTCTCCAAAGGGAGGCAAGCATAATAAGCGCCAGAGCGAGCAGTCCGCCCCAGGCGCCGCTTAGTGCTGCGCCCACAATGGAAAAGGGTTCCATCAGGCGCAAAAGCAGATTCCAGCCGCAAAGCGCCAGTCCCCAGACAGCCAAAGCGACCGCGTAGCGCAAAACTTTGCGCTGTGTTTTCAGCACACCACTATGAGCGAGTTTGGCTGCCCAATCCTGCAAAATCCCCAGGGGGCACAGCACGGAGCAGTACCAGCGTCCACCCAACACAGCCAAAAGAACCATTGCCCCCAAAGCCACCGCCGCGCCCAACGCGCCGCAGGCAAGCAGCCGCGAAAGCGCCGGGCCCGGATGCAGAGCCAGCCACCACTTGAGCGGCCAGAATCCTCCCAGGACAGTAATCGTCAGAAGCAGTGTTACCGCCGCAAGCGCGGCCTTCACAAGGCGGATTCCGCGCTTCATCAGGCCTGCAGCCGGGTAATATGAATACGGCTTTCGTCCGCCACACCCAGCCCCATATTCGCGGCATAACCGATCATTGGAAGCTGCTCGACACCCAGCCGCAGCAGTTTGGCTGCCAGTACGTCCACCGCGACAATATCGGTGGAGAGCAACTGGTAGCCCATCTCGCGCACATCATGCACGCTAACGCCGCGCGGCCCGTTTTGAAACATGACCCGGTAGGCGTCCACCACGTTCAAAGTCGGGCGGCAGTAGAGCAGGCTGTCGGCTATGCACTGTCCCAAACCGCGCAGGTGCATGGAGAAGCGATCCCAGACGATACCCATGAGGTTTTTCATCGCGGCGGACATTTGGGCGCCGCCGTGGTTTTTCAGAATCGGGACGTTGATGACGGTGTCCGCCTCAAGGATGGCACGAAAGATCAGTGCATCCTTCATAATGACGGCCTGTTCGGCACGCTGTGCCTGGTATTCCGGCCGCCGTTCGGCGTACACCACATCGGCCCCCGCCGCCCGGGCGGCCTCGGCAATGCCGCTGTTTTTGTAGCAGGAAACCGCCGCGTTGCAGGTGTGATCGAAAACCGTTACCCTGGAAGCGCCCGCTTCCCGGCACTGCCGCACGATCTCGCCCACCAGTTCAGGATTGGTGTTGGCACCCTCCTCCGGCGTGCGGTCCCAGCCGATATTGGGCTTGACCACCACCTTCTGGCCGGGCTTGACGAAGTTCGTCATGCCGCCCAGCGCCTCTATCCCCCGGCGAAACATCACTTCGGGCGTGCCGCCGCGCACCGCCACCACCTCGGCGGAAGGTTCCGGCGAGGCGGTTTCCGGCCATCCGATTGCCATGCTTGCGGCTCCCGCCACCATCATTTTGAGAAAGTCTCTGCGGTCCATATCTTGCCCTTTCGCGCGGAATATGCCTGTGGAATACTCGTCTCACTGCTGATTCTGCGTCTCCAGCTTTTTCATTCTGGCAACGAACTCCTCTTCGCTCATCTTTGCCTGCGCCGCAGCTGTACCAACCGGCAGCAGACCATCCTCCACAAGCGAAACAAGCGCACTCAGAAACCCCTCTTCGCGGCCCAATGACATGCCTTCCTCGCGGCCCAACGTCATGCCTTCTTCCCGGCCTAACGCCATGCCTTCTTCCCTGCCCAGTTTTCGGCCTTGCCAGATATAGTCATTTTTCCATTCGGGAACCCGTTCTTCCAGCATATCGTCAACCTCCTGCAGGTCATGAAACTCCTCCACATCCTGCGCAATGTCCATACGTCTCAGCACCACACGGTGCAG
>JAILGY010000058.1:0-5934 GCA_024696325.1 bacterium
GGCTACCTGACCAGGGCGCCTCAGCAGCCGGATAACGGCAATACGGCTCTGGTCATTCCCAATAAGGAAGTGAGGGAAATTTTTACGACAACGGTCACCGCATGGTTTAACGAATCCATCGAAAAGCAGGACCTTTCCCCCCTTGAGGAAGCCCTTTGGAAGGGAGACGCAGAAACCATACAAGATACCTTGAAACGCATCCTGTACAGCACCATCAGCTACTACGACAGCGCCGAAAACTTTTATCACGGCTTTATGGCAGGCCTTGTCAGCGGTATAGGTCTTGACGTGGAATCCAATCAGGAAAATGGATTGGGACGCAGTGATATAACCATTGAAGACGGGTTGCACAACCGCGCCATCATTATCGAGTTGAAATACGCGCCTGAATACAAAGACCTGGAGAAAAAAGCCGAAGAGGCGCTCAGACAGATTGAAGAGAAGAAGTATGCCGTGGGCTTGCCGCCGAATATCCGGATTGTTATCAACTACGGCATCGCGTTCTGGAAAAAGGAATGCTGTGTGAGGTGCTCCCCTAAAATTGGAGAGATATGATAGTTTATTCCCAAGATTGCCTTGGCCGCAGTAATCATAGGCTAATAAGTGTTTAACAAATGGGCTCACCTCACTTAGCGTCAGGAAAGCTCGCTTCAAAGGATGACATAAACCATGCCGCGAATAACCAACAAGGAGATGATTACCACTCTCCAGTCTCAGGTTGAGAGCCTTGAATCCCAAATAAAGGAAGTACAAAAAGCATCATCCACCAGCTTGAATCATCTGAAGGAACTTCTTTGGGCTGAAAAATTCAACAACACCATCCACGCTTCAAAGTGGTTCCTCAACCAGCAAATCTCCCCTGGTGGCTGGGCCGTCGGCTACCCCTTCCTGTATGCCCTCTACCGCACTCTCGACGAAATGCGTCCCCACAATATTCTTGAACTCGGATTGGGACAGTCTACACGGCTGATCTCTCAGTACACAGCATCGGGCAAGAAAATCAAACACACCGTTGTCGAACACGATGCGTCATGGATAGAATTTTTTCAAAAGGGTTTTAAATTGCCGAAAAATACCGAACTCTGTCACTTACCGCTGAACTATCATGGTGTTTGGCAGGAAGACACGGAGGTCGTGGCCTACGAAGGATTTAAAGAGCGATTCTTCGGGCAAAAATTCGACCTGATATGCATCGACGGTCCCTTTGGCTATCTCGCGAAAACCTACGCCCGTACGGATGTTCTGACCATTATGCCCGATTGTCTGGCAACTTCCTTTGTTCTTTTTTTGGACGATACCGAAAGAGCGGGCGAAAAAAACACCATCAAGGAAATGTTGAATATTCTTGACGAAAATGGCATCAAGTACAAAACTGGTTTCTACCGGGGCATCAAAGAAATGCTGGTGTTGGCCTCTGAGGACAACCGGTTTTTATGCTCAATGTAGAAAAATCAGGTTTTACCTCACTCTACCCACTTAAAAACCGTCTGGTTTCGTCATGAACGAAACCAGACGGTTTTATCTTATGCCGGGAATGAGAATGATTCCCATCAATCTCTCCGGAAAAGATCCCTCGTGTAGACCTTGTCTTTCACGTCTTCGAGGCAGACGTCGAAACGGTTGGCCAAAATGATGTCGGCCTGCGCCTTGAACTTCTCCAAATCATTAACCACCAGACTGTTGAAAAAGGTGTCACCGTCCGGAAGCGTCGGTTCATGGATGATAACGGGAATCCCCTTGGCCTTGATGCGCTTCATGATTCCCTGGATGGACGATGCCCGGAAATTGTCGCTGTTGCTCTTCATGGTCAGACGATAGACACCCACCAGTTTGGGCTTTTGGGCGATGACGGTATCTGCAATGAAGTCTTTTCGGGTACTGTTGGATTTGACCACCGCCTCAATAAGATTTTGAGGCACATCTTTGTAGTTGGCGAGCAGTTGTTTGGTGTCCTTGGGCAGACAGTAGCCGCCGTAGCCAAAACTTGGGTTGTTGTAATGCCCGCCAATGCGCGGATCAAGACAGACCCCCTTGATGATAGCGCCGCTATCCAGGCCGTGTATCTGTGCATAGGTATCCAACTCGTTGAAGTAGCTGACCCGCACCGCCAGATAGGTGTTGGCAAACAGTTTGATCGCCTCCGCTTCGGTGGGGTGACAGATAAGTACCGGGACGTTTTGCTCCAGCGCACCCTCCTGCAGGAGCGAGGCAAAGGTTTGCGCCTGCTGACTCTGTTCTTCGTAAGCCCCTACCACGATGCGGCTGGGGTGGAGGTTGTCGTATAGTGCTTTGCTCTCTCGTAAAAACTCCGGGGAAAAGATGAGGTTGATGGGGCCGTACTTCTTGCGCAGAGAATCCGTGTAACCAACCGGTACGGTGGATTTGACGACCATCAACGCCCTGGGATTGACCTTGAGCACAAGATCAATGACATCCTCCACAGCGGAAGTGTCAAAGAAGTTCAGTTTTTCGTCGTAGTTGGTGGGTGTCGCAATGATGATGATTTCTGCGCCACGGTAGGCGGATTCCTTGTCCAACGTCGCGTGCAGATCGAGTTTTTTTGTAGCCAGGTATTCCTCAATTTCCTGATCCTGCAGGGGCGATATCCTGGCGTTGATCTTTTCGACCTTTGCGGGAAGGGTATCGACAACACGTACTTCGTGGCGTTGCGCCAGCAGTACCGCCAGGGAAAGGCCGACGTATCCGGCACCTGCGACAGCGATTTTCATGGCTAACTCCTTGGGTTAGAATTGTCTTTGCAAATATTTTCCAAATCCCCCGATCTTTCCAAACAGAGGTCTCCGGTTTTTCTAACATCTTTATCTGGAATCAGCCAGCAGTTTTGCATGCAGGAGTGCGTCTGCGGAGCACAGGTGAGGTGAGCCCGTTTTTCAGGGGAGTATCCCGTTCAGAATTTCAGCAAAACTTCTACAGACCCATACGATAGAGATACATTGCCAGCTTGTTGAAAACATTGAAGAAGAGCAGCACGCCCACCACCATCAGCAGCACGCCGGTGATGCGTTCCATCAGCAGGATGTACTTGCGAAAGCGCTGAAAAAACACCAGAAAGCGCTGAAACAGCAGTGTTGAAAGCAGAAACGGCAGCCCCATCCCCGCAGAGTAGACCGCCAGCAGCAGCATGCCGCGCGCCACATTCTCCGAGGTCCCGGCAACCAGCGCCAGAATCGCGCCCAAAATCGGGCCGATGCAGGGTGTCCAGCCGGCGGCAAAAGCGACACCAACCAGAAAGGTGCCCGCAAGCCCCGCCGGCTTGCTCCGCAGATGAAACCGCCTTTCACCCAGTAGCCTTGTAATGGTGAACAGTCCGCTCACATGCAGGCCAAACAGAAAGATCAACAATCCGCCCACGCGCTGCGCCCAGATCAGTCCGCCCCGCAGAAAAGTGTGCAGAGACGCGGAAAACAGCCCCGCCATGCCACCCATCAGGATGAAGACCGCGGAAAATCCGAGAACGAACATCAGGGAATGCGCAAGCGCCGCCGCGCGCGCCGCCCCATCTCCTGAACGCTGCAGCTGCGCAAAGGTCAGCCCGGTGATATAGGTCAGGTAGGAGGGAATCAGCGGCAGCACGCACGGCGATATGAAGGAAAGCACGCCAGCCCAAAAGGCCACCCACAGGTTCAGGCTGGCGGCATCCGCCATCATGGTTTTTTATCCTCATAGCCCTGCCCGCGCAGAATTTTGAAGACGCATTCAAATTCCGCGATGGCTACACCGTCCGCAGTGGAGAGCTCTGTCTTGCCCCACAGCGTCCGCCCCTCCGGCCCGGTGATCGTCGCGCGTGCCACCAGTTCACCCTCGGTCATCGGCGCCAAATACCTGAGTGAAAGAGAAGCCGTCACAAACTTGATTCCTTCCGGCAGAAACGACTTGATGGCCATGGTCACCGCCGTATCCGCCAGCGCCGCAATGGCGCCGCCGTGCATAAGCCCCCCGCCCTGGCAGAGGTTCACCACAAAGGGCATCCGCAATTCGGCCTGCCCCCCTTCCGCATGGCAGATCCTCATGCCCAGCAGCTTTTCAAAGGGCGCGGTATCTATCCACTTCTCCAGCTCGAACTGTTTTTCACCGGCATGGCGCGGCGCATCACCGGAAGTCAGCAAACGCATATTTGGCTCCTTTCCTCTTGTCAAAACGAAAAAAGCCGGACACTCGAAACAGGGAGAGTCCGGCTTTTTTCGTTTACCGTTTTTTCATTTTTTCCTATTCCAGAATACAAAATGCATTGATTTCATTGAATATTTTAAGCGATAATCGCTTTGATATGTGTTCTGGTATGTTGATAAAACGATCATACAACTTTTTCGGCAATGCTCTAAAAAATGGCTTGGTATGCTTTCTGCATATCATGCCGTCCATTTTTGTTTTATAGTGTACAGTTTTCACGCCCCTTTGGCCGCAACCGCGACATTCTGATTTACCGCTTGCCCGGATGATTCACGGCTTGCCGCTTCCCGCGCAATCCGGGCATCGATCTTCTTGAGTATTCGCGCCACACGCTTATTACTCGCTGCAATTTCTTCTGGCGTGAAGAACTCCCGCTCAAAGTCATCCCAGCTCCCACCAATAGCGCTATTCTTTCTCATCGCTCAACCCCCTTTCCCGGATATCCGCCAACTCCCGTTTTGCCTTTTCGATTTCGCGCAACGGCGTTTTCTGTGTCTTCTTCATGAAATGATGCAACAATATAAACCCATTGTCATACCATGCCGCAAACAAGACACGATCCCGAATCGGTCTAAGCTCCCAGATTTCTCCGTCAAGATGCTTAAGATACGGCTCTCCCGCCTGCGTTCCGCGCTCTCTTAAAATTTTCACATAATCTCTGATTTTGTTGCACTTTATGCGGCCATCTTTGTCACCTCTCTGCTCTAATTCCCGGAAATACTCTTTTACCGGTTCTTTTCCGTCTTTATCCTTGTAAAAATGTATCTCGTACAAAATCCGCCCCTGTCTCAATCCATCCGTTTCTGTTTCATAGCATACATCCATTCAGGGTTTACATCAAAAAAGAAGGGCGATCATCCTCTCCAGGATAAACGCCCTCCGAATACCCACCGCGCCATCATCAGCACTCTCACTCATTCAACCAATACCATCATAAGCACCCGCCGCCGTTCGTCGCTTCTGCGGCCTCTCAGGCGGTCGGTTTCAATCATCGTCGCTGTCCATGCCGTCGTTGCCGTCGGAACGGACAAACGCCATTTTTCGGGGTTCCTCCGGGCTTCCAGTTCAATTTCAGCGCCCTTGTCAAAAATTCGGCTTCCTGGAAGGCCCTACAAGGCACGATCTCCCTCCGGCCTATATGCAGATACCCACCGAAAGAAGATCGTGCCCGTATGGGTAGGCTACGCGGCGTCCGGTCTTCCATCCTTCCAGAGTGCCCCCCAGTATTCCCGTTCCCCGTCCGTCAGCGGCTCGTTCCACCGGCCACACCAGCGCGGGCAGTCCGTCCGGAGCAACCACATTCCATGGAAAGGGCAGTATCTCAACACACCGCGCCGCCGTTCCTTCTCCAGCTCGTTGTTGAACTCTTCCAGAGTAGTACACCCTCCAGATGGTTTGTCAGGCTTCCACCCCCGGCAGGGTTGCAGAGCGGCCATGATCTTCCGCCGGTGCTTGCAGGCATAGCGCCAGCAGGTGAAGGCGTGATCGACAAGTCTTTCATCAGGCCCCAGATTCCATATTCGGCGGAACTCTGGAAGGATCTCCCACTCCACTTGGCCCACACCATCCCACGACAACTCAAGGCCAGCATCCCGCAACCACGACAGATGGAAAACCTTCCAGTACCGTTCCTCCTGCTTCAGTTCGGAGTGGATCTCCTTCTCGTGCGCTGTGTAATACTGGATGCACTTCGCCCGGCGATCTGGTGGCAGGTTGCACAATCCCAGCACCTCGAAAGCATCA
>JAILGY010000094.1:0-3318 GCA_024696325.1 bacterium
GCCGGCCTTGGCGCTGCCCAGGTCGTCGCCGTCCAGAAAACCGCCGGGAAAGTTGAGAAAATGATAGTCCTCAAGCCGAACCTTTCCGGCCAGCAGATCCGCCACATGCACAATATCCACTTCCTCGGCGCCGCCCAGATGACAGGCCAGCGCCATCTCCTTCTCGCAGTTGACGCCGTTGCCGGAAACCACTATTGCCCGCACATGTTTTGACATAATTTTTCGTCCCGTTCGCTTTTGCAGATGGATCGTTAAAATTTCCTTGCCGCCTACAGATGGGCCAGCGGCGCCTGCCATGCCGCCTTCAGCGCGGCGATATCGCTGGCAATCCGCACCGCGCCATCCTTACCGCGTACGATGAAGGCACCGTCTTCCCGCGCCTCGCCCAGCCAGTGCAGGTCAAGATGGGCAAAAAGCTCTTCCAAAGCGCCTGCCGCTTCAGGGCGCGCGCTTATTACAAAACGCCCCGCCGACTCGGAGAAGAGCAGCTGATCATCACGCAGATCCTCAAGATTTTCCAGAGATACCTCCAGGCCCAGACCGCCCGCGAAGGCAATCTCCGCAAGCGCCACGCCCAGTCCGCCATCGCTGAGATCATGACAGGAGGCCAGCAGACCCAGATGCTGCGCCTGGTTGACCGCCGCGAACAGCTGGCGGTTGTAGGCCGCATCGACCCTTGGCACGTTTTGTCCCAAAAATCCCTGCCAGTCGTAGTATTCGGAAGCACCCAGCTCGTTGCGGGTACGCCCCAGAAGCGCCACTTTGTCCCCCGCGCGCTTGAGCTCCATGGTCTGCGCGCGGCGCACATCCGGCACCTTGCCGACAACGGAGAAGAGCAGGGTCGGCGGGATGGAAATGCGTTCCTTGCCTATCTGGTAATCGTTTTTCATGGAATCCTTGCCGGAGATCAACGGCACGCCGTAGGTGACGCAGGCATCCCGCAGCGCCTCGGCGGCTCGTACCAGCTGCGCCAGCTTGTAACGGCCGTCGGGGTTGCGCTCGCTGACTACCGGATCGCACCAGCAGAAGTTGTCCAGACCGGCCACATGATCGATATCACCGCCCACCGCAACAAAGTTGCGCAGGGCCTCGTCCACGGCATTGGCGGCCATGGCCTGGGCGTCGATGTCGCTGTAGCGCGGGCAGATGCCGTGCGCCACCGCCAGTCCCTCAAAGGTATCCGCCAGAGGCCGCAGGACCGCCGCATCGGAAGGCCCGTCGTTTTCGACGCCGGTCAGCGGCTTCACCACCGTGCCCGCCTTGACCTCGTGATCGTAGCGGCGCACCACGCTTTCCTTGGAGCAGATGTTGAGCCGCTGGAGAAGCGCCGTCAGGGCCGGCGTCAGATCCTCGGGCATGTCGAACTGCGGCTCTTCCAGTGCGGGCGCCTCCCAGCGCGCCTCCAGTTCGAGCCGGGGCGTTCCGTGGTGCAGAAAATCCATGTCGAGCCAGGTGACCGTCTTTCCGTCATAGAGGCAGTGGAAGAAACCGCTGTCGGTAAATTCGCCCAGATCGGTGGCCTCCACGCCCATGGCACGCGCCATTTCCAAAAAGGCTTCGATATGCTCGGGCGGCACCGCCAGCGTCATGCGCTCCTGCGCCTCCGACACCAGAATCTCCCAGGGCTGCAGGCCGGCGTACTTCAGCGGGCAGCGCTCCAGATGCAGTTCGCAGCCGCCGGTTTCCTCGGCCATTTCCCCCACCGAAGAGGAAAGCCCTCCGGCCCCGTTGTCGGTGATCGAATTGTAGAGGCCGGCATCACGCGCCCTCAGCAGAAAATCGAACATGCGCCGCTGCGTGATGGGGTCGCCAATCTGCACGGCGGTGGCGGGAGAGCCCTCGTGCAGTTCCTCGGAGGAGAAGGTCGCGCCATGAATGCCGTCCTTGCCGACACGTCCTCCCACCATGACGATCCGATCGCCCGGGAAAGCGCGTTTTTCATGTCCCGGACGGCCATGCAGGCGCGCCGGCAGCAGGGAGCCGGTTCCGCAGTAGACCAGCGGTTTGCCCAGGAAACGGGGATGGAACACGATGGAACCGTTGACGGTCGGGATGCCGCTCTTGTTGCCGCCATGCTCGATGCCGGTCACCACGCCTTCGAAAATCCGGCGCGGGTGCAGCAGGCGCGGCGGCAGTTCCTCCTGGTAAAACGGCGAGGCAAAGCAGAAGACATCGGTATTGAACAGCAGCTCTCCGCCCTGTCCGGTGCCAAAGGCGTCACGGTTGACACCGACTATGCCGGTCAGCGCCCCGCCGTAGGGATCGAGCGCGCTGGGCGAATTGTGCGTCTCCACCTTGAACACCACACTCCAGTCATCGGTAAAGCGGATGACTCCGGCGTTGTCCTTGAACACCGAAAGGCAGATGTCGTCTTTGCCCTTGTTCCTGCGCACCGTTTCGGTCGCGCCCGCAACAAAGGTCTTGAAGAGGGAGTCGATGACGCGGTGCCCATGCTCGTCGCTGTAGTCGATGCGCGAGGAGAAGATCTTGTGCTTGCAGTGCTCGCTCCAGGTCTGCGCCAGCGCCTCCAGTTCGGCATCCAGCGGGTGCGCGGGAAGGCCTTTGGCCGCCCGGGCGGCGCTTACCTCGGGAGAGGCAAAATGGGCGCGGATCTTCCGCATCTCCTCCAGATTGAGCGCCAGCATATGGCGGCGGCTCAACTCCAGAAGCTTTTCGTCATCATCGGGCAGTTCAACGACCTGCGCCTGTGGCAGAGCCGAAACCATGACCTTGGGCACCAGAGGAGCAACGCCGCCCGCCGCGTCAAATTCGGCGCGTGAAAGGATCCGGCAGCGCTGAATCAGCGCGTTCGCCAGATAGCCTTCCGCTATCAGGCGCCTTTCCGCTTCGGAGAGTTCGCCCTCAAACAGGTATTGCACCGAGGTGTATACGCCCTCGCCCGCCTTCAGTGGCCGGCCCAGCAGTTCCGCGATGGCCTCCCGCGCGGTGCGTCCCACGTTGTCGGTCACGCCGGGCAGAAAACCGACTTCCATCAGCACATCGAAGTTTTTGGCCAGCGGACGGTTAATCGCCACATCCTGAATCACCGGATCGCAGAGCGGCCCGTTCGCAATACGCTCCAGCTCCTCTGCGGAAAATTCCGCATCCAGCGTGTAGACATCCAGCGTGCGCACATTGCGCACATCAATGGCGAAGTGGCGCGCCAGATCGCGTTTTACCCGATCGCCGCGCGCATCGCGCAGTCCACTTTTCAGAGCAACTTCTATCCGGCTGACCATAGGCTTTCACTCCTTTCCAAAGACCCGCGCAAAGATGGTATCCACATGCGCCAGATGACAATCCAGATTGAACAGGGCG
>JAILGY010000099.1:0-10158 GCA_024696325.1 bacterium
TACCATCGCCGACGGCAGCCAACCGTGGAAGGGCATGATGGCGGCCTTGGCGAAACCGCACAGACACAGCGCATAGATCGTCATGATAACGGCCGACGGCACTTCGCCGGAGAAAACGCCAGTGCGGATATTGTCGGCAAAGTCGAGGCTGCCGGTGCTCACCCAGACCATCACCAGCGCCGGCAAAACACAGGTAATGGAGGTGCCCAGCAGATAGCAGAGATACTTGCGTCCGGCGGCGTAGGCTTCCGGAGTCTGATCGTGGGTCACCAGGGGATAGGTGGCCAGAGACAGCATCTCGTAGAACAGGTAGAGCGTCAGGAAGTTGGCGGAGAAGGCCACGCCAAGCGCGGCGCAGATGGCGACCGCGAAAAACGCGAAAAAGCGTGTCTGCGCATGCTCCTTGAGCGACTGCATGTAGCCGATGGCGTAAAAAGAAGTGGCCAGCCACAAGCCGGAGGCAACCATCGCAAAGAAGATACCCATGGCGTCAACCCGCAGTTTCAGCGAGGCGCCGGGCAGCAGACGGGCTATCTCCAGACCGAACATCTCTCCCCGCAGCACCGCCGGGAGCATGGTTGCCACCAGCACAAAGAGCAGTGCCGCTCCCGAAACCATACATCGGTTGCGCAGCCGGGGATTGCGGCCCGTCACGACTATGGGCACCACATTCAAAAGGGCAACCAGTATCACCAAGAAGGGCATGAACGAAAAGCTCATAAAAAAGTCCACGAAAAAGAGAGAGATATCAAAAACCTGCAGGAAAAAAGACCTTGCACATCCACTCCCGTCCCTACAGGTTCAAAATGGCACGCTGGACAAGCTGGGAAACCACCGTCTGCGCATTGAGACCAAGAAGGATCAGGGCCACCGCCACTGCCACCAGCGAAGGAATCATGAATGCCGGGGCATCTTCACGGCCGGAAGCTTCCCCTCCTTCTTCCGCGTGCGCATCTTCAGGCTGCGTCATTTCATCTTTGGAAAAGGCGGCCTCCAGCACCCGGAAAAACAGCACCGCGTTGGCCGCGCTGCTGAAGATCAACGCGATGACAAAACCGTAGTGATGCGCTGCAAAACCTCCCAAAAGCAGGTACCACTTGCTGAAAAAACCGCACAGCGGCGGAACGCCCACCACCGAAAGCGCTCCCACCACCAGAACCGCCATGGTCAGCGGCATCTTTTCAAACAGCCGGTGCAGGTTCTCGATGCGGGTCGTGCCGACCCGGTAGAGCAGCGCGGCGGCTACGGAAAAGAAGCAGACCGTCATGAAGGCGTCGTTGATGATATGGAAAATGGTACCCGTCAGTCCTTCCGTGTTGCCCAGCCAGATGCCTCCCACCATATAGCCGACTTCGGCGATGATGACGTAGGTCAGCATCCTGACGAAATTTTTCTGGTTGAGCGCAATGACGGAAGCCGCGATGACGCCCAGCGCCGCTACCCAGACCACCAGGTGCCGGATGCCGCTGTGCGCCGCAAAGATGAAGTCGGGCGTAAAGATTCTGAACAGGATGCGGATCATCAGATAGACGGTGATCTTCGTCATCAGGGGCGCAATGAGAACGCTGGCGCCTACCGGAGCATAGCTGTAGGCGTTGGGCAGCCAGCCATGCAGGGGAAAGAACCCCATCTTGATGAGCAGTCCGATCATGATGAAGCAAAACGCCGCGGCAACTGTCGGACTTCCGTAGAGACCGGAAAGGGAGGAGGCGATATCCTCCATGTTGAGCGTGCCGGTCATCAGGTACAGGTAGCCGACCCCCAGCAGATAGAAGCAGGCGCCGATGGTGCCCATGATGATGTAGTTGAAGCTTGCCAGGGGCGCCCGTCCTCCCTTGCCCATGGCGATGAGTCCGTAACTGGTGATGGAAACTATTTCCAGGAGAACGTACAGGTTGAAGGCGTCGCCGGTAATGACCAGCCCCATCATTCCCGAAACGAGGATCAGATACAGGGAAAAGAACAGGTGGGAACGGTTGAGCATCTCCTTTTTGATACTGGGCAGGGCGACTCCGGTTGCAATGAGCGCCACCGTCGAGACAACGGCCAGCATGATCGCGCTTAAGGGGTCCAGCACCAGTTGGATGCCGTAGGGTGGGTTCCATCCGCCGACCGTATAGGTAAAAGTGCCATGCCGCAGCACTTTTGCCAGAACCACATACGATCCTGCCGCCGACAACACCAAACTGCCCAGGGTCCAGGGTGTCACATGTTTCTTGGAAATTTTCCCCAGAAGATTGACGGCCAGCGCTCCCAGCAGAGGAGAAGCCAGCACCAGGACAGGAATATTAGAGTTCATGTTGTTTCACCCGCTCCAGAATCTGGTCTTCGTCGATGGAACCGTATGCCTTGTAGATCTTCAGCATCGTCGCCAGCGCCACGCCGGTCACACTGACCGAAACGACAATGGCGGTCAGCATCAGGACATGCGGCAGGGGATTGACGATATCGCGGGCAACGACTTCGGCGATGGCAGGATCAACAACCGGAATGGCTCCACCGCGCTTTGCGCCTATTGAAATGTAGAACAGAATGATTGCCGTTTGAAATATGTTCATCCCTATCAGTTTCTTCACCATGTTGTTCTTTCGAATCATGGTGTAAAAACCGATCATCATGAGTATGATATAGATTATGTAGTTGTACTTGGATATGATGTCCATGAAAAATTCGCTCATAATCTTTACAACCCCTGATCAATGGTACCCGCCGAGGAAAGTACCCGGTAGATACGTATCATAATACTCATAACGCCGATGCCCACACCGACTTCCACCAAAAAGATGCCCATGGAATGCCACTGGATCTCTCCCAGCGGCAGAATGGCGTTAAGCGCGCTGTACTCCAGAAAGTACCCGCCGCAGAGAATGCACAGGGCGCCCACGCCGCAGTAGACCAGCGGACCAAGTACCGACAGCACCTTGTTGGTATTTTCGGAAATGTAATGCTTGCTGGCCGGCAGCCCGAAAACCAGGGCCATGAGAATGATGGCCGACCCAAGAATGACGCCGCCCTGAAACCCTCCTCCCGGACTGTAATGGCCATGCACGATGACGTAGAGGCCAAACAGCTGGATGAACGGTATCAGTATCCGCACCGAGGTTTGCAGGATGACGTCCTGCCATGGCATCCGAATTTTTGCTTCATCCTGAAGTTCTCTCATAGGTTTTCCTGTTTAAGAATGCTGACAACCGAAATGCCTGCACAGTAGATAACCACCAGTTCGAACATGGTGTCGTAACCACGGTAATCGCCCAGAACCGCGGTCACCAGATTGGGAACATGCGTTTCTCTCAAAGCGTTTTCCACATAGTGGGCCGCAACTTTGGTGGCCGGAATCGAGTTGGGATCACCCCAGGCCGGAAAATCGGACATGCCGTAGAAAAGCAGCACACCGGTTACAACCGAAAGGATCAGCGGCAGGACTTTCCAGCCCTGATCCTTGAAGTGATGCGGATCGTCAATGCCGCGAATCAGCAGGGGACTGCGCGTCGTGGAACGAAACAGCGCCGCTATGAAGAAAATGGTGCTCACTCCCGCTCCAACAACCGCCTCGGTAAAAGCCACATCCACCGCTCCCATTTCCCCCCACACCAGACACATCAGAAAGCTGTAGGCTGCAAAGGTTATGGTAGCCGAAAGCAATCCACGCACCGAAACGGTCGCCAAAGCGCAAATTGTCACCAGTGTCAGCAAAAACAGATCGAGCTGCCAGATCATCTGTTCCTCTTTCTTTTTTCCCATGGTTCAACCCCAACGATAAACGCCGCCTTGGTAATGGCATGCGTCGCGGAAGGGCTGGCAACACAGACAAACAGCACTATCATCATCACCTTCAAACTGACCCGCAGATTTTCCCAGGACTGAAGGGAATTCCAGTCAAAGTCTCTGAGGCCGAAAAGTGCAATGGCTCCCAGAACCAGGGCGCTGGCCAGCGTATCGCATTTTCCTGCAGCGTGCAGCCGGCTGTAGAAATCGGGGAAACGCAGAATGCCGACGGAGCCGACGATAAAGAAGAAGACCCCCGCCATCAGAAAAAGAGTGACAATCCAGGAGAGAAGCGACATAGGTCAGTCCTTTTGCGTGTTGTGCAGGGAACGCCCCTTGCGCCGCAGGAAAAATTTGGTGACCCCGATGGACAAAATAAAGTTCAGCATTGCGTAGGCGATGGCAATGTCGACAAACATGGAAACCGCGTTGAAAAGATAACCAATAATCAGAAGCAGCACCGTGGTTTCCGACCCAATGACATTAACGCCGACAATCCTGTCCAGAACGGTTGGCCCGCCCACAACCCGAATCATGGCCAGTGCTATGCTGACCATCATGCCCAGGGCTGCCAGAAGAAAGACTGTATTCATAGTGTCACCTTTCCAGAAGCCGCTCTACCATCTCTTCCATTTCGCCGGGAAGACTTTCGGCGGCCTTTTGAGTCAGCGCATAGACCGTGAATTCATTGCCGTTCATGTTGACCGTGATGGTTCCGGGAGTCAAGGTAATCGAATGGGCGAAGGTCACCCTTGCCAGCACTCCGCGCAGCCGGGTACGGAACCGTATCAGCCGGGGATCGATGATCTCCAGCATCCGGGGATGCAGAACAATGTAGGCTATCTCGACGCTCGCCAGGACGATCTGCCAGAACAACCAGGGAGTGTAGATGATAAATCCCAGCATGTTGCGAAACCAGTTCCGTCCCGAACGGCTGTAGAACAACAGATCGTGGCTGAAGAAGGTAACCAGGCCGCAGCAGATGATCCCCATGCTCAGGTGAAAGAAGTCGAACATTCCCGAAAGCAGAATCCAGAAGACCAGCATGATGGAAAAAGTGATGGCCCGTTCCATGGCGCTCCTTGTTTTCAAACAATTTTTGCGGTTAAGATAAAAGTAGTTCTGCGTGAAGTGTCAGGCTACCATAAATATTGATTTTTGTATCATCATTTTCTCTTGGAGATTTGTCCATGTCCACATTGGGAAAATATCGCCGCATAACTGTCAGGGAAGTCCTTTCCGGAAATCAGGCAGGAAAGGAACTGTGTTTGGGTGGATGGGTCCGGACGGTTCGTGCCGGGAAAGAAGTTATCTTCCTGGAATTGAACGACGGCTCCTGCTTTGCCTCGATGCAGGTGGTTGTGGCAAGCGCCTCGCCTGTTGCCGCTGTTGCGGAAAAGCTGGGTACCGGCGCCTGCGTTGAAGTTGCGGGAAAGATTGTGCCCTCTCCCGCGGCAGGCCAGCAATGGGAACTTGAGGCAAGGGAAATACGCCTTCTGGGTGTCTCCGACTCCTCGTATCCTCTGCAGAAAAAGCATCATTCCCTGGAATTTCTGCGGTCGATTGCCCATCTGCGCCCGCGCACCAATACTTTTGGAGCGGTCTTCCGTGTACGCAGCGCCCTGGCCTTTGCCATTCACACCTTCTTCCAGGAACGCGGCTTTCTCTATGTCAATACGCCGATCATCACCGCCAATGACTGCGAGGGAGCCGGAGAGCTGTTCCGGGTTACCACGCTGGATCCGCTTTCTCCGCCGCATACCCAAAGTGGTTCCATCGACTGGGAAAAGGATTTCTTTGGAGAACGCACTGGTCTGACGGTGAGCGGCCAGCTGCAGGCAGAACTGTTTGCCACGGCCTTTGGCTCCGTCTACACTTTTGGTCCCACATTTCGTGCGGAAAATTCCAATACGAGCCGGCACATTGCCGAATTCTGGATGGTCGAACCGGAAATGGCCTTTGCCGATTTGGAGGCGGATGCGGAGCTCGCGGAGGATTTTCTTCGTTTTCTGGTCAGTTACGCCCTGGAAAACTGTGCGGAAGACCTGGAATTTTTTGACCGGAGAATTGAGCCGGGACTTTTGAAGCGTCTTGAACAGCTGAGGAATGCCAAATTTCGAACCATGAGCTATACCGAGGCGGTGGCAGCACTTGAAAAATCGCGCGAGCATTTTGAATTTCCGGTAAGCTGGGGCATGGATCTCTGCTCCGAGCATGAACGCTGGCTTACGGAAAAATTTGTCGGCGCTCCCGTGTTTGTCATTGATTATCCGAAGGATATCAAGGCGTTCTATATGCGGCAAAATGATGATGGACGCACGGTTGCCGCCATGGATCTGCTGGTGCCGCGCGTGGGAGAAATTATCGGCGGCAGTCAGCGCGAAGAGAGGCCGGAACGCCTCGAGAATCGTATAAACGAACTGGGAATTAAGAACCTGCCGTGGTATCTTGATATCCGCCGTTGGGGAACCTGCCCTCATGCCGGTTTTGGACTTGGATTTGAGAGGCTGCTCATGTATATCACCGGCATGGAAAATATCCGCGATGTGATTCCTTTTCCTCGAACTCCGGGCAACGCCAAATTTTGACCATTCTTAATCTGTTGATTTCATTTGGTATTTTTATTTGAAAGACAGGTTTGTTTCTATTCACAGCATTATAAACAATTGTTGATAAACTTGTTGATAAAGAATCGGGTAACTTTTGGAGAAATCGCGTTATAACGCGGTGTTTTCCCAAAATTCTTCGGTTTCCCGAAGCTGTGCATATTGTAAAGAACTTTTCCTGTTATGTTAAGAAATGGGAGCATATTTTATGTCGGATACACTGATTATCTGGGACAAAATTATTTCTCAGTTGAAAAGTATCAACGATTCCCCCCTGTTTTCAAGTATAATAAAATCAATCCAGCTAATTGATGTTGTTGATGATAAAGTATACCTGGAAGTTCCCGATGAATTTACCTGTGAATGGATAAAAACAAACTATTTAAAAGTTATTGAAAAAGCGCTTTCGGAAACAGAAGGACGTGATTTTGATATTTTTATAAGTGCAATACCTTCTCAATCAATACCTTCTCCAGATGAAGAGAACGATAAAAAGACCGAAGAGATTGCGAAGGACAGTCATGAAAACACTGAAAAACTTAATTCCAGGACAGAAGTCAACACGGGACCTGGCAATATTAATCCAAGGTACACATTTAATGAATTTGTTGCAGGTTCGACGAACCAGTTCGCTTATTCTGCAGCTGAGGCTGTCGCGGACAAACCCGGGACAAGCTACAATCCTCTTTTTATATATGGGGGTGTGGGACTTGGAAAGACCCATCTTATCAATGCCATAGGAAACGCCATCCTTGATAAAAATCCTGATAAAAAAGTTTGTTATTACACATCGGAACGTTTCATCAACGAGTTGATAACATCTTTGAGATGTTCAAAAATGGAAGAATTCAGAAGGAAGTTTCGTTCGGTTGACGTTTTGTTGATAGATGACATTCAGTTTATAGCCGGAAAGGAACGCACGCAGGAGGAATTTTTTCATACTTTTAACGAACTGTATGAAGCCCAGAGGCAAATTGTTGTGACTTCCGATAAGTTTCCCAAGGAAATTCCAGGATTGGAAGAGCGGCTCCGTTCGCGTTTTGAATGGGGGCTTATTGCGGATATCCAGCCCCTGGACCTTGAAACAAAACAGGCGATTCTGAAGCTGAAGTCGGAGAAGATGGGGATAGATCTTCCGGAGGATGTATCACTCTTTCTGGCGGGATCTTCCACCAGCAATGTACGGGATCTGGAAGGATACCTGAACAGGCTCAACCTGTTTTCCCGTATGAAATCCATTCCCATCTCCCTGGAGATGGCCCAGGAAACCCTGAAGGATATTCTTTCGAAGAAAAATCAGGAAGTTTCGGTTGAGGAAATTCAGAAGGCGGTTGCCTCCTTTTACAACATCAAGGTTGCCGATCTGAAATCGTCGAAGAGGATTAAGGCATTTATTTTGCCGCGGCAGATAGCCATGTATCTTTCCCGCAAGATAACTTCATGTTCGTATCCCGATATTGGAGCGAAATTTGGCGGAAAGGATCATTCGACGATTATTCATGCCATCAATAAAATCGAGAAGGCGATCGAGGAAGATTACCGTCTTCAAACGGCGATTGAGAATATAAAGAAATCGTTGTACGCGTGATTTTTTATTGAAATTCCAAGGTAATGAAAAACCGCCCTCAATCTGTTATGAAGGCGGTTTTCTTGTCATTTGGCGGAGGAAGTAGGATTCGAACCCACGGTGCTTTCGCACAACGGTTTTCAAGACCGCCGCCTTAAACCACTCGGCCATTCCTCCTTGGTATTTTTTTCAGTTTTTATTTTTTGGCAATGCGCTCCAATCCGTTCATATAGGGTCTCAGGACTTCCGGAATGATTACGGATCCGTCCTCCTGCTGATAGTTTTCCAAAATGGCCACGACCGTGCGCCCTACTGCCAGTCCGGAACCGTTGAGCGTATGCACGAACTCGGGTTTGTCCTGGGCACTTCTGCGGAAGCGGATATTGGCCCGCCGTGCCTGAAAGTCCCGGCAGTTGGAGCAGGACGAAATTTCCCGGTAGGTGTTTTGCCCTGGCAGCCAGACCTCCAGGTCAAAGGTACGCGCCGCGGAAAATCCGATATCCCCCGAACAAAGATCCACAACTCGGTAGGGAAGGTCAAGACGTTTCAGAACTTCCTCGGCGTTAGCTGTCAATTTCTCCAGTTCCTTGTCGGAATTTTCCGGCAGACTGTATTTGACCAATTCCACCTTGTTAAACTGGTGAAGCCTGATAAGTCCCCGAACATCTTTGCCGTAGGAGCCTGCCTCCTCGCGGAAACATGGCGTATAGGCGGTCATGTAGAGCGGCACGCTCTCCGCGGGAAGGATTTCCCCTGCATAGATATTGGTCAAAGGTACTTCGGCGGTGGGTATCAGAAAATAGTCGGCTCCGTCAACATGGAAGAGATCTTCTTCGAATTTGGGGAGCTGTCCCGTTCCGGTCATGGTGTTCCGGTTGACCATGAAGGGGGGGATATTTTCCTGGTAGCCGTGCTCACGAGTGTGAAGATCGAGCATGAAATTGATGACTGCCCGCTCCAGGAGGGCACCTTGGCCACGGTATAAGGCAAAACGGGCTCCGGTGAGTTTGCTGGCACGTTCGAAGTCGAGGATGCCCAGGGATTCGCCGATTTCCCAGTGGGGACGGGGTGTAAAGTCGAAGTTTCGTGGAGTTCCCCAGCGACGGACTTCCACGTTGTCGTTTTCATCTTTGCCCCGTGGACAGTTATCTTCCACGAGATTGGGAAGGGTCAGGAGAAAATCGTTGAGCTGTTTGTCGATTTGGGAGAGCTGCGTGTCGATTTCACGAATGGTGGCCGACATTTCCTTCATGCGTGCAATCTCGCCCTGAACTTCCTGTTTGTTTTTGGTTTTGCCGATGAGATCCGAGACACGGTTCTTTTCCGATTTGAGCTGTTCGCTCTCTTTGAGCAGATCGCGGCGCTGGCTGTCAAGCTGGGTAAAAAGGTCAAAATCGGGTTCGCTGTGCTGCGAGGCGAGATTTTTCCTAACTGTTTCAAGATTTTCCCGTAAGTATTTGATATCGAGCATGTTTCTCTCCCAAAAGCTTTTTCAAAAAGTACTTTCTAACATTTTGGAGCTGCAAGTTCAATTTTTCTTCTGGTGCTTGGCATGGATCCACCAGTTTTCATTATCGTCCATCCACCACTGACTGGAATCGGTTTCCCAGATGGTCGTGGCAAGTTTGCGCGCGTTTTCCGTTTGGAGTCGTTTGACGGCATAGGGGTACCATTCCTGCGCATAACGGTTTCCAAGATCGTGGCATTCGCGCAGTGAAAGGATGAGTTCCAGTTGATCAGCGTCACGGGCAATGCGTGCTTCGCGGCTTGTTCCTTCGTTAAATTCCTTGAGCAGTTCGCGGTATTCGTCGCCGAAGGGAAGCGTTGCCGAAAGCTCTTCAATGGCTTTGTTTTCGTCGACCTCGACGTATTTTTTGTTGACGTAGTTCATGTCTCCGGTACGTGCCTCGGGGAGATCATGAAAGAGGCAGAGCTTTAAAACTTTGTCGGAATCTGCCTGAGGGTCGAGCCGTGCCAGGGTAAAGCCAACAACTGTGGTTCGGAAAAGATGTTCCGCCACTGATGAATCTCCTGATCCCAGGAACTGGAACCCGCTTCTTGGTGTTTTGAGCAGCATTCCTGCTTCAAAGAGAAAGTTTGCCAGATTTTTCATATGTTCTAGATTCTCATGGGCATGATGATGGTCTTGCTGTCGGGATGGTCGGTTGGCGATATGATTCCCGGCGACTGATCATCTTTGAACTGAAAACGGATTTG
>JAILGY010000129.1:0-3062 GCA_024696325.1 bacterium
TGATCCGCCTGATGCGAAAACTCGTCTGACGTGTGTCAACATTGAACAAACCCATGCCCGGGACAAGTTCGGCAGCTTCCAGAATATCTTCCTTCGATACCCGCTGCTGATTCTCCACAACGATGCTTTCCACCCGGAAAAGCCTGGAGTTGCGCAACTGCCGGGCGCCGTTGTAACAGCACACTCCTACTACCACCAAAAGCAGCAAGTAACCGCTCACCAGCAGGAAACGCCGACAGATCCCCGCCCAGTCACGTTTTCGAACAATCTGATTTACCCGCCTGTACCGGGGCAAACACCACGCCATCAACATGCGCGGAGTTTCCACGAAACATTTTCCAAGGAAACGCCATAAAGCGCCCCAATCACGTTTTTTACGGCGTTTGGCACATTTTTTTATTTTTGGAGAAGCAATGGAATTCAAGTCCCGCATAATGTCTCTCCATTCCCAAAGAACAGCGACTTAGGCTTTCAGGCACGCACCTTTCAGCATTTTCTGCACCAATTCGGAAAAGGTAATGCCGGCATGAGCCGCTGCTTTGGGCAACAGACTGGTTTCCGTAAGTCCGGGCACCGTGTTGACTTCCAGGCAAAAGATGCGATCGCCGTCGACGATAAAATCGGCACGGGCCGCTCCACGGCACTGTAACGCGTTATATGCCGCCACCGCCAGATCCTGCGCCCGCCGATATACCTCGGGAGACAAGGGCGCCGGCAGAACATATTCTGTTCTCCCCACCGTATATTTGGAGGTAAAATCGTAAAAACCGCTCTTGGGACGTACCTGGACTATAGGCAAAGCTTCGCCATCCAGAACGCTGACCGTAATCTCGTCGCCATGGACAAAACGCTCCACCAAAGCCCGAGGATCAAAACGAAAAGCCTCGGTAAGCCCCGTCCGCAAAGCACCCATATCGTACACCACGCTCACGCCGACCGTGGATCCTTCACAAGCCGGTTTGATCACCACCGGCAGCATCTCCCGAATGTTCTCCTCCAGAGCGTCACAGTCTTCCCCCTGCGTCATCGTTACGGAATCCGGGGTGGGAATATGATGACCAATAAAAATCTGTTTGGAAAAGACTTTGTCCATAGCGGCGCCCGAAGCCAGAACACCACTTCCGGTATAGGGGATGCCCAGAATTTCCAACAGGCCCTGAACGGTGCCATCCTCGCCAAAGCGACCATGCAAAGCGATAAACGCCACTTCCGTCTTCTCCTGAAGCAGCCGCTGCGCCATATCCCGTCCAGCATCAATGCCAAAAACATTGTAACCCGCTTCCTGCAAGGCCTGCAATACCGCCCGACCGCTGCGCAGGGAAATCTCCCGTTCCGAGGAAAGCCCTCCCATCAGCACCGCTACCCGTTTCCGCTTCAGTTCCTCATAACTCATGGTTTTGCCATCATTTTCCATTGCCTGCCACATCCCTTCCCACCATTTTAATTTCCGGCTCCAAACGGACGTTAAATTTCCGCTGCACTTCCCGTTGAATACGCTGTATCAATGTCCGGATATCGGCAGCACTTGCCTGTCCCTCATTGACAATGAAGTTGGTGTGCTGCGGCGCAACCCTCGCTCCACCTTCCGCCACCCCGCGAAAACCCGCCTCGTCGATTAGCCGCCATGCCTTGCCGCCAGGTGGATTGCGAAACACCGATCCGGCATTCGCACCACAGACATTCTGACTCACCGAACGACGCTTCAGCATCTCCGCCACCATGCTCTGCAGAGCATCGGGCTCTCCCGGCACGAGACGCAAACCAACTTCCACCACAATATGGCCTGCATCCAGCGCTGAACCACGATAACACAGGCCAAGGCGTTCCACCGGCCACTGCATGATGCGTTTCTCCCCGACAAGCAACGCATCCGTGACCACATCACCGAATTCATGTTCCGGCACTCCGGCGTTCATGACCAATGCACCGCCGACACTGCCGGGTATGCCAGCCAGATATTCCAGCCCTGCCCAACCGCGCCGCGCAGCCTCATCCACCAGATGCCCCAAAGCCGTTCCCGCTTCAGCCCGGACTGTTCCATCGGGCAGAAAATCCCGACGGTTCAGCCGCCCCGTATCGATAACCGCTCCTGCAACTCCGGCATCGCTTACCAACACGTTGCTTCCCTTGCCCAATACCAGCCACGGAGTGGCGGTTTCCTCAAGAAGCCCCACCAAAGCCAGCAAATCGTCGCGATCCGCGGGCAACAGAAAGAAATCTGCCGGTCCGCCCACCTGCCAGGTGGTGTGCCGTGC
Organism: bacterium; assembly: GCA_024696325.1. Classification (GTDB taxonomy): domain Bacteria; phylum Desulfobacterota; class Desulfuromonadia; order Desulfuromonadales; family JAAYDE01; genus RGIG7977. Next base: position 2,256 of record JAILGY010000129.1, read on the forward strand.
CATCGGCTCCCGGAGCCTGATCTCGCCCCGGAAGAACTGCCGCAGACGTTCCTCGAACCCGTTCATCAGGGCAAACCGCGCCGCTGTGCAAAGGCATCGCCTGTTTGCCAGACATTGCCCGCTCCCAAAGTCAGTACCAGATCGCCGGAGGCCACATCCTGCAGCAAAAGGTCAACCGCCTCTTCGCCTGAGGCGCAAAACCGGCAATTCTTGTGGCCATGGGTACGGATTCCTTCCGCCAAATGCCGGGCGGATACACCTTCAAGAGGATCTTCTCCTGCGGGATAGATATCCAGCACCAGCAACTCGTCGGCATCGTAAAACGCCGTCAGGAACTCGCTGAACAGTGCCTGGGTACGAGTGTAGCGATGCGGCTGAAACACCACTATCAGGCGCTTGTCCCACCCGGCACGGGCCGCTGCCAGTGTCGCCCGAATTTCGGTCGGATGATGCGCATAATCGTCCACCACCATGATGCCTTCGCCCTCATGGCGCAGCTGAAAAAGCCGCCGCACGCCGCAAAACGACTGAAGCGCGTTAACAATGTCCGCAAACGGCAAATTCAATTCCCGGCCTACCGCGATTGCAGCCAACGCATTCAGTGCATTGTGCTTGCCCGGCACTTTCAGCATTACTTCGCAGATCTCCTCTCCTTTGAAAGAGAGTGTAAAGGTGGTGTTGAAACAGGTACCGGAAATATTGGAAGCACAGTAATCTGCCTGCGGATTAAAACCGTAGGTGGTAAACCGTTTCTGCACCTTGGGAATCAGCGCCTGAACATTGGGATCGTCAAAGCAGAGGACTGCA
>JAILGY010000171.1:0-3658 GCA_024696325.1 bacterium
GCGACAGATTTTTCGGACAATTCCAACTACGCTTTTGAGTATGCCTGCAGCCTGGCCAAAAAGTATGATGCAAAACTGGTCATTGTACACGTGGTCAGCGAGACGCTCAGCTTTAACGGCTTCTATGTGCCGCATATTTCGTTTGAAAATCTGGAAGAGGAACTGCGCGAAGGCGCCCAGCGGGTTATGCAGCGCTTCTGTCAGGAAAATCTCCGTGATTTTGAAAACTATGATTCCTATATTTTGCGCGGTCTGGCCTTTGAGCAGATCATCAAGAAGGCGGAGGATGTGCAGGCCGATGTGATTGTTTTGGGCACGCAGGGGCGTACCGGACTGGATCATGTCATTTTCGGCAGTACGGCGGAAAAGGTGGTGCGGCGTTCGCCGGTTCCGGTACTGACGATCCGGATGCCCATCCAGACCGAGGAAAGCGAAAAGTAGGAGCGGAAGAAAATACAATTGAAAAAAATTTCAGTTTGCAGTAGTAACGTGACACGATTTTAGGAAGGCCACCCTAGCTCAGCCGGTAGAGCAACTGATTCGTAATCAGTAGGTCGGGGGTTCGAATCCCCCGGGTGGCTCCAGTGTTATGGAGCAAAGGGTTGGCGGGAACAGCCAGCCCTTTTTTTATGTGGATTTTCCCCCTCCCGAGGGGGAAACGGACAGTATCCCTTGAGGAAGGACCGGTCAATCTATGCGGTATCGAATTGTGGCGAGCATGCTGGTAGCGCTGCTGTGTTGCAGCTGCGGCGGCCTGGGGGACTTTTCCCGCAACCTCTCCAAAGCCATTTTGGACCATGAGGATCCGGAGCTGGTGAAGTATGGAGTCCCTTCCTATCTGTTGCTGATGGATGGTCTCGTTGAGGGCGATCCCGAAGATGGCGATCTGTTGGCTGCCGCTGCCGCGCTGTATGCGATGTATGCCGGAGCGTTTGTGGAGGATCCGCAGCGGGCGGCGCTGCTGGCCCGGCGGGCGGAAAGTTATGGCGAGCGGGCCCTGTGCGAACAGGGGAGCGCCGGTTGCGGTTTGAAACAGCGTTCCTATGAAGACTTTGTCGTGGAGCTGAAAAAATTTGATGACGAGGACGATGTGCCGGCGCTGTATGCCTTTGCCGTAAGCTGGCTTTTGGCGATCCGCACCAACAGTGCCGACTGGGGCGCGCTGGCCGATCTGCCCAAGGTTGAACAGGTGCTGCGTCAGATTCTTGCGCTGGATGAGACCTATCAGCAGGGAAGCGCCCATCTCTATCTTGGCATGTTGCAGACGGTGCGCCCTCCGGCGCTGGGCGGCAATCCCGAAGAGGGGCGGAGCCACTTTGAACGGGCGCTGGCACTTTCCAACGGCCGCAATTTGACCGCCAAGGTGGAATATGCCCGCTGCTATGCCCGGCTGATGTACGATCGTCCCCTGCACGATCGGCTGCTGCGGGAGGTGTTGCGGGCGGATACCAGGGCCGAGGGCTTTACGCTGTTCAACACGCTGGCCAAAGAGGAGGCCAAAAAGCTTCTGGAATCGGCGGAAGAGTATTTCTGAAAGCTGGAAGGGTACTTGAGAAATTTCGGGCCGTGTCGTAGGCGGCCAGGAAAAAATGGGTAAGGGAGAAAAACGAAAATGTTGAAAAAATTTTTTGTTATAGTGGGAATATGGGTGCTTTGCGGCCTTGTGTGGACGGGTTGTGCCGAAGCCGTGATCGTCAAGTTGGCCACGGTTGCGCCGGAGGGTTCTTCCTGGATGACGGAGATGCGCAAGGGGGCGGAAGAAATTAAGCAGCGCACCGATGGCCGGATCAGCATCAAATTTTTTGGCGGCGGCGTGATGGGGAACGAAAACAGCGTGCTGCGCAAGATTCGCGCCGGCCAGCTGCACGGCGGCGCCTTCCTCGCCGGGGGGCTTTCCGAAGTTTGCCCGTCCTTGCGGGTGTATGGATTGCCGCTGGTCTTTCGTTCCTACACCGAGGTGGACTATGTGCGCTCCCGCATGGATTCTCTGCTGCTTGCGGATCTGGAAAAGGCGGGTTTCGTCAGCTTCGGGTTTGCGAGTGGCGGTTTCGCCCTGCTGATGTCGCGTGATCCGATTGCCTCCCTGGAGGACATGAAGAAGAAAAAGATCTGGATCCCCGCCGATGACCGCATCAGCGAGAAGACGATGAAGCATCTGGGCCTGTCCCCGGTGTCGATGCCGCTCACCGATGTCCTCACCGGCCTGCAGACCGGCCTGCTGGACGTGGTGGCCAATTCTCCTGAGGGAGCCATTGCTTTCCAGTGGCATGTCAAGACCCGTTACATCACCGATGCGCCGCTGGCCTATCTGTTTGCCACGCTGGTCATTGACAGGAAGGTGTTCAACAGCTTTTCCGCCTCCGATCAGCAGGTGGTGCGTGAGGTAATGGGGAGGATCTACAAGGGCTTTGAACAGCAGAACCGGATCGACGACCAGGCCGCGGCCAGGGCGCTGGCCAAACAGGGCATACAGACACTGAAGCCTTCGGATGCCGAGCTGGCGAAGTGGCAGGCCAAGGCCGATGAAGTCAACGCCATGCTGGAAAAAGACGGCACTTTCCCCGCCCCTCTGTACAAACAGATGAAAAAGCTGGTGAGCGAGTGCCGCAAATGAAACGCCTGCTGTGGCTGCTCCGTCTGGGAGCGTCCCTGGAAGACGCCTTGCTGACAGCTCTGCTGGCACTGATGATTCTGCTGGCCTGCGCGCAGATCCTGCTGCGCAACCTCTTCAATACCGGGCTGGTCTGGGCGGATGGCCTGCTGCAGGTGGCGGTGCTCTGGATCGGGATGCTGGGGGCGATGGCTGCCGCCCGGGAGGACAACCATATCAGCATGGATGTGGTGGCGCGCTTTGTGCCGCCGCGCTGGCGGATGCTGCTGAAACTGCTGTCCAACGCGGTTGCGGCGCTTGTCTGCGCGGTGCTTGCCTGGCAGTCGCTGTTGCTGGTGCTCGCGGAACGGAGCGCCGGCAGCACCGGAGCGCTGCGGATACCCGTCTGGATCTTCCAGTCGATTCTGCCGCTGGGTTTTGGCGTCATCGCCTGGCGCTGCGGGATGAATTTCCGGCGCACGCTGCGCCATGAAACGGAGGACGCATGATGACGCCGCTTCTGGTCCTGCTGGCCCTGGCGCTGATCGGCGCGCCGCTGTTTGTGGTGATCGCCGCAGGCGCTTTGTGGGGCTTCCATGCGGCGGGCGTGGATCTGAGCGTGGTTGCCATCGAGATCTACCGTATTGCCGAAACGCCTGTGTTGCTGGCCATTCCGCTTTTCACCTTTGTCGGCTATCTGCTGAGCGAAAGCAATGCGCCGCGGAGAATGATGCGCCTGACCCAGGCGCTGGTCGGCTGGATGCCGGGAGGGCTGGCGATAGTGGCTTTGGGATTGTGCGCGGTTTTTACCGCCTTTACCGGCGCTTCCGGCGTCACCATCATCGCGCTGGGGCCGCTGCTCTATCCGGCGATGGAGGCGGCGGGCTATCCCAAACGCTTCAATCTGGGGCTGGTGACCACGGGGGGCAGTCTGGGCCTGCTGTTTGCGCCGTCCCTGCCGCTGATTCTGTACGGCATTGTGGCGCAGCAGATGCACATCGGCGCGCCGATGTCGATAGAGGATCTGTTCCTGGCCGGGATCTTTCCCGGTTTGCTGATGATCGGGCT
>JAILGY010000212.1:0-3020 GCA_024696325.1 bacterium
GGTAAAAAGAGTCCTTGCTCTCCCCGTTATGCAGATAGATGTAGTCCAGCCTTTTGACTGCGTGCATATCGCAGCTTCGCAGAAAAATGATGACCGGCCGCTCGTCGATATCGGCCTCCTTGACCTGCTCCTCCGTAAAAAAGAACAGGGTTTCCGAAAGGGGCAGCAAAAATTCCTTGAAGGCATACTCGGATCGTTTCTCCAGCTCCAATTCGCTTTCATCCCCAATGAAATCGTAACGGACGACATCGTCATCCGCGAACCGGCCCTCTCCCTTCTTCAGAACCGGCGCGTAGAGCCGGAAGGCTTGTCCCAATGTTTTCAGGACCTGTCCGAAACCTTCCGTGTTCAGCACATAACCCACTTCCTTTCTCCTTTCTTCGAGAAGTTTTCCCAAAAAGCTTACCGCCAGGCGGACGCCCTCCCAGACTCAATGTCTCCGGCACCGCCAGTAAAAGGGCGTTCCCATTTGCAGAGCCCGCCTCCGGGACTCTCCCTTCCGGCGGAAATACTTTCCGCCGTGACAACCGCTTACATCCTCAACGGACATATTGCCGTCCATTTCCTCCAGCGACCGTTCCAGTGTCTTTTCCATATGCAGGGCCGCCACCTCGCCAACAAGCAGAATCCCCGGCGTCGGCGCATCCCGGGCCAGGACGGCGATATGCTCCAGCAGACCGTCGATCCGCCTTTCTCCATCCATCATTCCCCGGCACAGTACGGCTGCGGGCGTCCGCGGATCCTTTCCGTGCATCATGAGCTGCCGGGTTATCTCGCCGATATGGTGCATCCCCATGAGAAAGATCAGCGTGCCCGGCATCCGCGCCAGGGCCGCATAGTCAAGGACCCGGCCATCCGCTCCGTGGCCGGTCACCACCGTAAAGGCCGCGGCCATGCCGCGGTGCGTGACCGGAATGCCCAAAACCTCCGGCACCGCGATCGCGGAACTCACCCCGGGAATCACCTCGTAGGCGATGCCGTTCTCCTGAAGAGCCAGCACCTCCTCGCTGCCGCGTCCGAAGACGAAACTGTCGCCGCCCTTCAGGCGCACCACGACGCGGCCTTCCCGGGCCTTTTGGATGAGCAGCCGCGTGATCTCCTGCTGCTCCATGCTGTGCCTGCCGTGGCGCTTGCCCACCGCGATGATCTCGCAAGAGGGTGAGGCATACGAAAGCACGTTGTGATCTATCAGATCATCATGGCAGAGAACGTCCGCCAGCCGGATCGCCTGCAGGCCCCGCAGCGTCAGAGCGCCGCGCCCCGGACCGGCGCCGACCAGCAGCACACAGCCCCGTTTTTCAGCGCCAAATTTTGTTTCTGACCTCATCGCAGAGGCTCCTGTAGTCCGCAAACGAACCTTCCGCCCGGGCATGATGCCGACAGGCAGCCATGCCCCGCAGGCCCAAAAGCAGACTGGAACGCAGCGAGATCATGTTGGCGTTGCCATGAAAGAGCTTGTCTGCTATCAAAGTATGAGCCGGACGCTTGTCCGCATACTTCGCCATGGAGATTTCTTTCATTATGTTCAGGCTGTCCGCAGCGAAATTCGCGTTGGTGAGTTTTCTCCCCTGTCTTTCAGTCTGATTTACGTTGAAGGCCGTTCGACATTTTTTCACTTTTCTCTTGTAGCGTACGGTCAAGAAAAAGACGGTTGTATTTGCAACGGAGTAACCATGAAAATTGCCGAACTACGAACACTGTGCCCACTCTTCGAGGGTATAGGAGAAAAGGATTTTGAGGCGCTTGTTGATTGCCTTGCGCCGCTCAGGCGGTGCTATACAAAAGGATCCTACGTGTTCAAGGCCGGGGATGGCGAGTATTCCGCAGGAATTGTGCTTTCCGGAAACGTACGGGTGATACAGGAGGACTTCTGGGGACATCGTTTCATTGTGGCCCAATTTGGGCCGGGGGATCTGTTTGGCGCGGCCTTCGCCTGCACGCAAGCAAGAGTTTTGCCCTTCAGCCTGGTGGCAGAGAGCGATACGGAAGTTCTTCTGGCAGAGATCCAGAAAATTCTCACCCAGTGTTCCCACGCCTGTGTTTTCCACGGACGTATGGTCAAAAATATGGCAATCCTGATGGCGAAGCGCAACATTCATCTGACGCAACGGCTGCGACACCTCTCCCACCGCAACATCAGGGCAAAACTGCTTTTCTTCCTCTCGGATCAGGCCCGGCAAGCAGGCTGCAACACCGTAACCATTCCCTTCAACCGTCAGGAACTGGCCGACTATCTCTGCGTGGATCGCAGTGCGTTGTCACGGGAGTTGGGGCTGATGAGAAAGACAGGTTTGCTGGAATTCGAGAAAGACCGGTTTACGCTGCTACGGTGAGCTTAACGTCAGCATTTTATTGAAGAACTTATTTCACGGCTCCACGATCCGCCACTCGTCAACCTGCTTGGTCTTTGTACTGAAGTTCACGCCCAGCTTGAACAACTCGCGAGGATCGGCCGCATAGGGCGCGGCGTAGCCTTTCTCCTCAATTTGTTGTAAAGCTGCTTCCGCAGACTGATCCACTTTCAGCTCCAGCACGTAAATGAAATTTTTCGTTTTGATCACCACATCCGAGCGGCCACCCGCCATCGGATGCTCCACTTCGCAGTAAAAACTCACCAGGCGGAAAATGATGAACATGAGGTTGCGGAAGTAGGCCTCCAACGGGCTATGCTCATACGGGATATCCGCCAGCAACGCCTCCAGCTGGATCATAAACGTTTCTGCCTGCCCCTCGTCCAGGGCTGTTACCAGCCGTTCCAGCAAAGTATCGGCCTGTGCCGGTTTTTTGCAGGCAAAGGCGGGCAGCAACAAATTAAAAAAGCTGTGTTCCACTTCTTCGTTGGGAAACTTGAGGCGGTAGTTGCCGGTGCGGGGATGTACGGCCGCAATGGTAAGATAGCCGCTCTGATACAAAACGGGCAGCAGATCCTCTTCCGGACTGTCCAGCGCGCTCAGCCGCGACGCCGCAATGGAGTCGATGGTAAGGTTTTCCAGATTGATATTGTCCCGCTGCAGCACTTC
>JAILGY010000019.1:0-2415 GCA_024696325.1 bacterium
CTCCAGAATGGTCTCGCCTTCATCGGCGTAGCTCCGGCGTTTCCCGGCGTTCCAGTGAGCGGGTGGTTGGCCCAGATTGGCGCAGCGGTCCGCCATCTTGACCATCCACACCTCCGGCGGCTGTTCACGGATACGCTTCAGGGAGTCGCACATGCCCTCCGCGCCGTGCAAATCCGGGTTCTTGGACAGGGCCGCCACGCCCCGGGCCACAGCCTCGCCGAAGAGCCCAGCCAGTTCATCAGGCGTAAGACCGGTGTCCTCCACGGTGTCATGCAGGATGGCACAGGTGAGGGCCAGAACCGCGTCCCGTTCTGGCGCGGCGGCCAGGGCAGGATACAGTTCCAGGCAGACAGAACCCAAATGCATGAGGTAAGGCAGGCCCGTGCCGGGGTATTGCTGGTCGCGGTGGCGCTCGGCGGCGAAGCGCCAGGCGGTTTGAAGTGTATCGGTATTGAGAGTGTTCATAGGGAGCTCCGGAAAAAAGTCTGCGCAAAGGAGTGAGGCGTTTCCTTGAATTTGGACGAATATGATACCTTATCCCAGGTTGCGGAAGGAAAGCAAAAATGGCAAAACGAAAGCATCACGCGCCATCAAGGCCAAGGGGGCCCGGCTTCCATGATCGAGTTATCATGGCTGAAAAGTTGATGAACAAAGAAAATCACCCTTAAAGCGGTAAAGCTCATGCGACCTGAAATCGCCTTTTTCGACATTGACGGCACACTGATTGAGTTCGGCGCGAAGCATGTCAATCCCCTTGTAACAAAGGCACTTTGCCGGCTGCGGCACAAGGGATGCCGGATTTTCCTGGCCACAGGAAGGGCACCCTACATGCTGCCCTTTTCCGGGGAGATACCGTTTGACGGGCTTATGTGCTTCAATGGCTCCTTGGCCTTCGATGCAACAGGAACCATTTTTGCCAATCCCTTGGATGTCCTCGACACCAGAACCGTCTTTCTCAACGCGGAAAATCTCGGTACGCCTGTCATCGCCGCAACGGACAAAGACAGGGGATACACATGCAGCAATGGCGATCTGGAAGACTATCTACGGTTTTCCCCCTATCCCTGTCCTCCATTTGACCACACAAGAAAGCAACATGATTCCATCTATCAGCTAACCGTGCCGACCTGTGCGGACATCGGGACACAACTGCTGCGCGGCACCTCTCGCCTTGCCGTCGTACGCTGGTGTGACCGGGCGCTTGATATCATTCCGAAGCATTGCGGAAAAGCCGGGGCCATGCGGGAAATTCTGACCCATTACGCGATAAGCCGGGAAAACGTCCTCGCCTTCGGTGATGGAGAAAACGACATCGAAATGCTTCGATACGCGGGCATGGGTATTGCGATGGGAAACGCCCCGGATGCCGTCAAAGCATCGGCGGATTATGTTACAACCGCATGTGCTGACGCGGGCGTACAGAGCGCCCTGGTGGATCTGGGCTACATATGAACTGCTGTTCATTTTCCGGGCAAGTTGGACCCCGTTCCCTTTGGGGAGGATCTCCTCCTTCTTTTATGGAGTTTTGCAGCCTCTTCTTTCCTCGTGCCGCTTCCAAACATATGCCTGTAAAAAAGGCGGACCGCCTTTTATTGGCAATCCGCCCTTTCCAAAACCTAACCGGCGATTCACCGCCCCTGCGGCAAATCGCCCAAAATTGTTTCAAGCTTTGTCCTTTGTAGATTACAGCGCAGGAACTACCGCGCCGGCATATTTTTCGTTCATGAACTTCTTGATTTCCTCACCTTTCAGTACCTCCACCAGCGTCTTCAGTTCGGGACGATTATCCCCGGCGCGCGCCGCTATGATGTTGGCATAGGTTGAGGCCGCCATGGAGTCCGCCGCTTCCACCGCCAGCGCATCTTTCACCTTCAAACCACCCAGAATGGCGTAGTTGCCGTTGACGATGGCAACATCCGCATCCGGCAGGGAACGCACCAGCTGGGCCGCTTCCAGTTCCTCGATCTTGAGTTTCAAAGGATTCTCCACGATATCCAGCCGGGTGGCGGTCAGTCCTGAGCCCTCTTTCAGCTTGATCAGGTTCTTCGCCTGCATCAGCAGCAGCGCCCGTGCCTCGTTGGTGGTGTCGTTGGGAACCGCCACAATCGCCCCTTTCTTCAGGGAATTCAAGGCCTTGGTACGGCCGGCGTAAATCCCGAACGGTTCATAGTGAATCGCGCCGACGGAGATCAGTTTCGTGCCCTTTTCCTTGTTGAAATCATCCAGATAGGGCTTGTGCTGGAAGTAGTTGGCGTCCAGATCGCCGCTTTCCAACGCCATGTTGGGCTGCACGTAATCGGAATACTCGATGATCTTAAGTTCAATACCCTTCGCCTTGAGCAAAGAAGCCGCCGCCTGCAGAATTTCCGCGTGCGGAGTGGGCGACGCGCCGATCTTGATGGTTGCCGCATGGGC
>JAILGY010000059.1:0-2951 GCA_024696325.1 bacterium
CGGGTGATCAGAAGCTCTATCTTGATTTGGACTATCTGGCGAGAATGGAGCAGCAGTGGAGATCGAGCGCGAGCTTCAAGAAGGCGGGAGATTTTGCCTTGGCCTATGTTGTTGCTCACGAGTTCGGGCATCATATCCAGAGCCTTTTGGCCGTTGGAGAATGGATGGAGGTGCAACGCTGCCAGATGAATGCCCGCTCCTTCAGGCGTTTGCAGGTACGTTTCGAGCTGCAGGCGGATTATTTGGCCGGCATCTGGGCACACTATGCCGGGAAATGGTCTCCGGAACTGCTGGGTATTGAAGATATCGAGGGTGCGGTCAAGATGGTGAATGTTGTGGGTGATGACCGTATCCAGAAACAGTTGCAGGAGCGGCCGGAGACCTTTATGTGCGGCACTTCGGAGCAGAGGGCACGCTGGTTTTACAAAGGCTACAGCAGTGGCAATCTGGGAGGTGCCAACACCTTCCTGGTGCCCGATTCCGAGCTCTGAAGATTTTTCAGGAGTATTGTCATGGATATTTCCCGTTACCGGGTCTTCATTTTCGATGTCAACGGTGTGCTCTTCCTCTCCAATGAGGGCAACGCACGCGCGCTGGCGGCGGCCTTTACCGCCGATGAAGCCGTACAGCAACGGATCATCGATCTGTACGCCGTCATGAGCGGCCTCGATCGCGGCACCAAGATCCGCCGTGTGCAGGAGGAGGTGATCGGACGTCCGTTCCAGGAAGGGGAGTTCGAACTGCGTTGGGAGCGTTTCCGGGAACTTTCGCGTGACAGCATGCTGATGGCGCCTCTGGGGCGCGGTTGCCGCGAGGTGCTTGAGCATCTGGGCAGGGTGGGGAAGGTGCGGGCGGCGCTTTCCAACACGCCGCCGGCCCAGCTGGCCGAAGTGCTGAAAAGACGCGGTCTGGATACCCTGCTGGATATCGTCCGCGGGGGCGGCGACTGGCCCAAGACGCAGTCGTTGGCGCGAATGCTCGACGAGTGCGGTTTGTCCGCCGCGGACTGCCTCTTTCTTGCCGACGGCCGCGGCGATCTGGCGGCTGCGCGCGGATCCGGCGTGGATTTTGCCGGCATCAACGAAGTGGCGGACGAATTCGAAGGCGCTACTGATATTTTGGGACGTTGGTCGGATCTGGGGGCCTGGGGCTCGGAGCAGCTCGGCATCCGGATCGACTCTTGAAAACAGTTTTTCAGGAATTATCTTGCCGGGAAAAGCAGAGAGAGAAAAAACTCGGCAAACGAAAAAAAGAAGAAGGAGAGGAGAATGGCACAGGCAAAACTTGGAGATACGGTGCGGGTGCGCTATATCGGGCGCTATGAGGATGGCTCGGTGTTTGACAGCTCCGACGATCATGGCAAGCCTCTGGAATTTATCATCGGTCGCAATCAGGTGATCCCCGCCTTTGAAAGTGGTGTGATAGGGATGGAACCGGACATGACCAAAACCATTGAGGTGTCGCCGGAGGAGGGTTATGGTGCCTATCGCGACGATCTGGTGGTGGAACTCAAACGTGCGGATCTTCCGGAAGACATGGAGCTGAAAGAGGGCTCGTTCATCGAATGGATGCAGCCGGACGGCCAGATTGGGCTGGCGAAACTGCTGACGGTGACGGATGAAATAATCCGGGTGGATACCAACCATCCCATGGCAGGCAAAAAACTGTTTTTTGATGTGACGCTGCAGCGGATTATGTAATTTGGGAAGAATTCTGTCAGACGAAAAAACTGGATGGCCGGAAGAAATCCTCTTGAGGAACGGTTTCTCCCGGCCATTTTTTTGTTTTCCCAAAGGAAAGAAGTTCTAAAATCCCTGAGGAAGGCCCAAATACTGGCAGAGCTTTCTTTGGGCAAACTCGTTGCGGATGGGGCCGGTCGGGCTGCCCAGGACGACAACCAGAATCCGCTTTCCACCATAGCGGCCGGTGGCAACGATATTATATCCCGCCTTGCGATAGAAACCGGTTTTGAGCCCGTCCACAATACCCGGCATGGTTTCCAGCAGTTTGTTTTTGCTGTGAATGTGGGTAGTGCCCCGGCGGAAGGTACTGCGGGAAACGGAAGTCCAGTCCCGTAATTTGGGGTAACGGAGCGCCTCCCGTGCAAGCTGGATCAGATCCCGGCAGGTGGTCAAATTCTCTCTCCTGCCATTCACCGGCGGCAGACCATGCACGCAGCCGAATACGGTGTTGTTCATGCCAAGCTGGGCCGCCTTGCGGTTCATCAGCCGGACGAAGGCATCGGCGCTGCCCGCCACATGCTCGGCCACGGCGTGCGCGGCGTCGTTGGCGGATTGAATCATGACAGCTCGCATCATCTCTTCCAGCGTGAAGGATTCCCCCGCTTTCAGATAGACCTGGGTGCCTCCGATTCCCGCCGCCGTTTTCGAGACGTATACCCGTTCGTTGAGGCGCAGTTCGCCCCGGTACACTTTCTCCAGAATGATGCAGGAAAACATGATCTTGGTCACGCTGGCCGGCGGCCACAGCATGTCAATATTTTCGCCCTCCAGAATAGCGCCGGTCGCGGCATCGGCGACGGCGTAGGCCTGATAGATGTAATCTGGCGGAGGGGGCGGTTCAGTCATCACTGGCGCCGGGTGTTTGACATGCCTGTGCGCAGATTTTATGGTTTTGGCAGGTTTAGGCGTGGGCGCCTTTTTCTTTGCGGGAACCGGACCCCGTTTGTTGGCGGGAGCGGTTTTTACCGACGCGGTTTTGGCGTTTGCCCTGGCGCTTCCTGGTTTACCTGTGATTGCGGTGCCTTTGGGAGCTTTCATCGCCGCCCTGGCTGGAGCGGCAGACGCTGCCTTGTTCTGTACGGGTTTGCGGACAGTTTGAGCCTTTGTTTTTGCCGGGGTGATTTTGCCCGAAGGAGCCTTTGCCGGGACGGTTTTTACTGCTTTGGAGGCTTTGGAAGAAGCCGCAAACGAGATTGCATTTCCGGTCAT
>JAILGY010000060.1:0-4987 GCA_024696325.1 bacterium
AGAAAGTATTTCTTTTTTACCCAAGGAGAAATCTATGCGTACTTCCCTTTCTCGCATTGTCATCCTGGCAGCTGCCGGGGTGCTGGTTCTCACCGCTGCGGCAAGCGCGGCGCGCTTGCAAACCGCTCCTTTCGGAGGCCAGGCCAAGGCTGCCGACTATCCGCCCTTCTTCCCGGGCAACAACAGTACCGCCCAAAGCCCCGACCATCTCTGGCTCCAGGGTCAGTGGAGCTGCCGTTTCCCCAAAAGTATCGCCACCTTTGCATTCCAGGGTGACAGCTTCCAAATCTCGGTTCCCGGCCAGAATCCCCAGAGCGGCACTTTCCGGGCGGAGAAGAACACGCTGCGCCTCGAAAACCGCAACGGACAGGTTGTGACCATGCCCTACACCCGGCAGCAGGAAACGCTTTCCCTGGATGGAGCGCCCTGCACCCGCACCGGAGCCGGAACAACACCCGCACCTTCCCAGGACATTGCTCGTTTGCAGGGTCTTTGGGCGGTGCAAGCCTCCAACGGCAACAGGGCCGAACTGATATTCCGGGGAAATCGCTACGAGAACACCATCAACGGCCAGCTTTACGAGGCCGGTTCCTTCCGTCTGGAAGGGGATCGTTTTTATGCGCAACCGGACAATGGGGAAGCCTATGAGGAGTACTGCACATTCCAGGGAAACGATACGCTGCTCATCGGCGAAACCGCCTACCAGCGGCAGGGGCAGGGACAGACGCAGGCATTCAATCCAGAAGAGCAGATCCAGGGCAGCTGGAGTGAAACAGTAGCGGGGAAAGTTATCACTCTTACCTTTGAGCGGGATCGTTATCGAATATCCCTCGACAACCAAACCTACGAAACGGGCACTTTCAGGTTTGATGGCCAGCGGCTGTATGCCCAGCCACAGGGAAAACAGGCCTACGACAATCCCTGCCAAATTCAGGGGAACCAGCTGATGGTTGGCAAAGACGTCTACCAACGCGGCCCGGGCAGCAACACTTTCCCGGCACAAACTACAAACAGCATCAACGGTAGCTGGCGCTCTACCAGCGATTATTCCACGTTGCTCATCTTCAGCGGCAACCAGTATCAGCTGAGACGGAACAACCAGATCAACGAAAGCGGTACGTTCCGGATCGTGGGCAACCAAATCGAAACACAGCCAAGCGGCCGCGCAGCCTATGCCACACCGTTCCAGCTCATGGGCGATACGCTGCTTGTCGGCAATATCCGCTACCAGCGGCAGAGCAACTAAAAACCGCCGCTTCACAGATTTCTTCTGATTCGTAGCAAAGCAACGGGGCAAAAGTACTGCAACTTTTGCCCCGTATCATTTTTTACTCCGCTTTTAGTTCACAAGCCAGTCCCGCAGCAAGCGGCGCTCCTTTGGCGTTCCGGATGGACACTTACGCGTAAACACCTCATCAATGGCGGCCAGCATGGTATTCACCACTTCCATGTTGAGCACATTCGTCCCCGGTAAAGATTCCGCGGAAAACGCTGCAAGATTATGCGGGCAGCAGTTCACCTGCGGGCCATCCTCGGTTTGATAGAGAAGCGGCAGGCCATGGGTGCGGCAGATGACAGGACGCGCCGCATACAGCAGACAGATGTCCTCCCGCAGCAATGGACAGACATCTTCGCCGGAATGTGCCGCATGATGAAGCAGAGCTTCCTGTTCATGCGGCGGCAGGGCACGAAGAGCCTGCTGAATGAATATGCCCTCCACAGCGGAAAGGCTCAAGTGCTGGCAGCAATCGGCACAACCTCGGCGGCACCGCATGTGATCGCCGTAGCGCGCCCGGATCCGGGCGCTGAAAGTGTCCAGCTGCGTCAAAAGAGCCCGATAATCGGCGAACAACGTCTCGGGAAGCAGTGCATCCTTCATACGGCGTTACCTTTTTCCGTTCCCGCTCAACGAATTTTCCCCATGGCATCAATTAAAAGCACCGAACTTTCCAGATAGCGCGTTACCTTTTCCAGATCGAAGCCGGTCGGGCGCACAAACAGCACTCTCCCGCCCACCTCGCTTTCACGGGAACGCAGCTGGGGGAAATAAACCACGCCCAGTTCGGGTGTCGCGACCATGCCGCCGCGATCGGTCGCATCGCTGGAAAGCAGCATTTCGGCGGCCAGCCCCGGCATTGCCAGCACCTTGGCCGATGAAACCAGCCACTCCTGCACTCTCAGAGGATCGCCATAGAACTCCTTCTCCACCTCCTGCCGCACCCGGTCGGTCATGTCAAAGCGACCAATCCAGATGCCATTTTCCTGCTGGTCCAGCCTCGCACCGGTTACCGCATCCAGCAGTATGGCGCCATGCAGGCTGACCGCGCCCTGAGCACAGCTAGCCGTCAAAAGCGCAAGCCCCGCATCGAAAGCTTCGGCAGTGACACCCGCATCCAGCAGAATCTTGCGGGCGGTCTTGCGGCTGTCTCTCCAGGAACCGGCGCTCACCGTCATCATATCCGGCAACCGGGCGGTCGAGACGTCGAAATGATTTAAGGTTTCAATTTTCAGGACAATCTCGTCCGCCACATTGCGCCCGCCCAGCGCCAGCTTGTCGATCATATCGCGGGCGATGTCCTTGATCTCGTCGTAGGAGCCCAGTCGATCGGATCCGCCGACATGATGCCCCTGATAGCTCGATTTCAAATGAAAGCCGTACAGTCTGTTGTTCAGATCCTCCGCCATGGCAATCGTTCTCCCTTAAAAATGACGGGTTATTTTTCAAGTCGCCGGTTCAAAAACATCCTTCGCGACAGGCACCAGTGCTCCCACCGGGCAGGCTGCCGCCAACAACTCCAGATCCGCTCCTGCGGCGACATCTGCAAGCGGACGATCCAGCGCAGGCATTACCCTTGCCTTGAAACCACGTCCGGCAAAGCCCAGCACCGGCGTGCCGGCCCTCTCCGCAAGCCGTACGCAGAGCCCGCACTGAATGCACTTGTGCCGATCATGGACAACCTGAGCATGGCTGGCGTCATGTTCGTAAGAACGATGCGCGCCGGCAAAACGCTCCTGCCGCGCCCCGAAAAGCGCCGCATATTCCCGCAACCGGCAGTCGGAAGCGGCCGAACACGCGCATTTCAGGCAACGTGCGGCTTCCGCCTGCGCGCTTTTGGGGGAGAAGCCCTTCTCCACTTCGGCAAAACCGCCGCAGCGCTCCCGCAGGGGAATTTCCGGCATCACTGCCCGTCCCTGTTGCGCGATTCCGGCAGCCGCTACGGAAGCCGCCTCATCGTCCATCTGGTGATCGTAGCCCTGCGAAGCGTCATCTTCCGCCCGCCCGCTGCGCAGCCAGCGATCCATCGCGTAGGCCACGCGCCGCCCGGCGGCCACCGCCTCCACCGCAAGCCGCGCGTCGCTGACACAGTCGCCCCCGGCAAAAACGCCTTCCCGCACGGTCTGTCCCGTCTGCGGATCGGCAAGCACCAGGCCACGCTGCAACATTCCATCAAGCCCTTCCGGCTCCACCTCCTGCCCCAGAGCCGTCACCACCAGATCGGCCTTACGAACATGCTCGCTTCCCGGAATGGGTTCCGGCCGGCTTCGTCCCGAGGCATCCGGCTCGCTCAGGCGCATGGCGATGCAGGTCACCTCCAACGATCCATCCTCGTTTCGTTCCAGCCGCAGCGGCGCCTCCAGCTCCGCAAGCGTCACGCCCTCGTCTTCGGCGGCGCGGACCTCCTCCTCCCAGGCCGGCATCTCCCTGCGGCTGCGGCGGTAGAGCAGCGTTACGGAAGAGGCGCCCAGACGGCGCGCCACCCGCGCGGCGTCCACCGCGGTATTACCACCACCCACCACCAGCACACGAGAGCCAACTGCCACCTTTTCGCCACGCGCCACTGTTTTCAAAAAATCAACTCCCGCCCGGACGCCATCCAGATCCTCGCCGGCAATCTTCAGAGGCTTCGCCCGCTGCGCGCCCAGGCCAAAAAAAACTGCATCGTAATTGTGCTGCAGATCCTCAAAGGCAATATCGCGCCCCACCCGGACACCAAAGCGGAAATGCGCGCCCAGACGTTCCACCTGTGCCGCCTCACGGGCCATGACCTGCGGCGGCAAACGGTAGGCCGGAATACCATAGCGCAACATGCCGCCTGCCTGTTCATGTTCGTCAAAAATCGTACAGTTATGTCCCAGAAGCTGCAGATACCAGGCAGCGGAAAGACCGGCCGGGCCCGCGCCCACAACCGCAACCCTCCGCCCCGAAGCGGGCGCGCGAACCGGAAGCGGCGCATCGGGCGCGGCGTCCGCCGCAAAGCGGTGCAGCTGGCAGATAGCCACCGGCGCCTCCACTTTGCTTCGCCGGCAGTTTCTTTCACAGGGCCGTGTACAGACCCGTCCCAAAACTCCCGGAAAGGGCATCGTACGGCGGATGATCTCCACTGCAGCCGCGTTGTCGCCCTCGGCCAGCGCCGCAAGAAAACCCGGGATGTCAACTTCGGCCGGGCAGGCCATTGTGCATGGCCCTCGGCAGTCGCCCACATGATCCGAAAGCAGCAATTCCAGGCAGAAACGCCGCGCGGCAAGCACCCGTTCGGATTCGGAAAGCACATCCATTCCCTCCTGTACCACGGTCGAGCAGGCAGGCGCCAGCGTGCCGCGCCCGGCAATCTCCACCACGCAGATGAAGCAGGAGGCAAAGGGCTCCAGACGTTCATCAGAGCAAAAGGTCGGAATGAAAATGCCGGCGGCCCGCGCGGCTTCCAGAATGGTCGTGCCTTCCGGAACTTCCTGCCGGCGGCCGTTCAGCGTAAAGGAGACAAACGTCATGACAACTCCCACAGAAAGATTACCCCCTCCCTCTGCTTGCGGGGGGAGGGGCCGGGGGTGGGGAGCCTCGATCATGGCCTGCCGTCTTCCCCCATCCCCACCCCTTCCCCCCTTACAAGGAGGGAAGGGAGCACATAAAAGTCTTCAGGTATTCCGCACCACTGCCACGGCCTGCACCGGGCATATCTCCCGGCAGGCGCCGCAGCGTACGCAACGC
>JAILGY010000085.1:0-3967 GCA_024696325.1 bacterium
CCGGAGCTGCCCGCTTTTTTGCGCAAGCTGCGTGCTTTGCCGCTGCACATCAAGCTGGATACCAACGGCCTGCGTCCCGAAGTCCTGAAAATGTTGCTTGAGGAAGGACTGATCGATTCGGTGGCTCTCGATGTCAAGACCGCTCCCGAGCGCTACGCCGAGCTGGGCGGCAGGCCGGAAGATGCCTCGAAGCTGCGTGAAAGCATTCGCCTGGTGCTTGAACTTCCGGAAACGGCTCGTGAATTGCGCACCACCTGCGTGCCCGGCCTTGTGACGGAACGTGAAATCAAGAGTATCGGCAAGCTGATAGAAGGCGCTTCCTGCTGGTTTTTGCAGCAATTTGCCGCGGAACACGCGATGGAAGAGACCTTGCGGCTCAAGGAACCCTACAGCCGGGAAGCCATGCTGCATCTGGCTGAACGGGCGCGGCGCCATGTGCCGGACGTGCGGTTGCGGGGAGTGGAAGCATGAGGGGAGAGGAACAAAAAGAGCAGAAACAGCTTGAGGCGGAGAAGGTTGGCGAAGAAGAAGAGCCGGATCTGGTCTATCCTTTGGATGAGGCGGATCTGTTGCGGCGAGTCACCGGCGAGGTGCTGAGGTTTCATGAAGCGCATGGCGCGCTTTCGGATGTGGAAGATGTCGTGATGGCGGTACGGCGCATCGCCGGTGAAGTCCGCGAAGTCATGGCGCTTCGGCATTTGCCCCTGCACCGGATCGATCTGGCGGAGATGACAAGACGGCATCTTTTGGGAGAAAGCGATTGAAAAACCGCGCGGCGGATGAAATACTCTGTTTTTCCTTTTCCCCGAAAGAGGGGAGAAGACCGCGGTGAGAAGCGCCGTTGGAAACTTTTGTGATGAGGCGAAAAAAGTATGGACGAGGACAAGGTTTTTATGGATGGAGAAGAGGGCGGTCAGGAGACGGAAGAAAGTTTTGCCGCCCTGCTGGAGGAGAGCCTGAAAAAACGCGCGGTGCGTCTGACGCCCGGGCAGAAAGTCTCGGCGAAGATTCTGCAGTTCAACAACGAGTGGGCTTTTCTGGATACCGGACAAAAGGGCGAAGGGATCCTGGATATCCATGAATTGCAAAATGAGGAAGGCGAGATGACGGTGGCGGTGGGCGACACCGTGCAGGTCTACTTCCTTTCCGCCTCCGGCGGAGAGATGCGCTTTACCTCGAAGCTGGGCGGCGCGGCAGGCGCCCTGCAGATGGAAGAAGCCTGGCGCAGCGGCATTCCGGTGGAAGGAAAGATCGAAAAAGAGATCAAGGGCGGCTACGAAGTGCGTTTGCCTGGCAACGTGCGCGCCTTCTGTCCCTTTTCACAGCTGGGCATCCGGCGGCAGGTCACTCCCGAAGAAGTCCTGGGACAATCCTTCTCCTTCAAGATTACCCAGTTTGGCGAACGGGGACGCAATGTCGTGGTTTCCCACCGGGTACTGGCCGAGGAGGAACAGCGCCGCAAACGTGAAGAGCTCAAGGAGACGCTTGCGGTTGGCCAGACGGTCAAGGGCGTGGTAACAAATATCCGCGACTTTGGAGCCTTTGTGGATATTGGCGGAATCGAAGGCCTGGTGCCCATTTCGGAAATTACCTACGGTCGGGTGGAAGACATCAACTCCATTCTGCAGATCGGGCAGGAAGTGGAAGTGGCAATCAAGAACTGCGACTGGGAGAAAAACCGTTTCTCGTTCAGCATTCGCGATACGCTGGCCGATCCCTGGAGCATGGTGGATCTCAACTTCCGCGAGGGTGGCCGCTACTCGGGCAAAGTGGTGCGGCTCACGCCGTTTGGAGCCTTTGTTGCCCTGGGCGAAGGCATTGACGGCCTGATTCATGTTTCCAAACTGTCGCGCCTGGGAAACGGCAAGCCAGTCAAGCATCCGCAGGATGTGCTGGAAGTCGGGCAGGAAGTGCTTGTTTCAATCGAGAAGATCGATCGCGACCAGCGCCGGATCGCTTTGGTTCCAATTGGCGGCGATGCACAGGTCAATGAAGAATCACAGGAAGTGGAAGAAGCCTTACCGGCCTCCTATGTCGAAAAGCCGTCGGGATCCAGCATGGGCACTTTTGCCGATCTGTTAAAGAACAGCGGTAAAAAGAAACGGCGGTAAAAGCCAGGAAGTGAAATGAAAATAAAGCCGGAAAAGCGTAAAACCAAGTCGTGGCTCGTAGCTTTTCCGGCTTTTTGTTTTTCCATAAAAAGCAATGGACGCCTTATTGTTTGGGCTGATCAGCCGCCGTTTTGGATTCTTTGCCTTGTTCGTCGGCAGAAAGCGGTGTGTTGAGCAGCCACAGGATGGCCTTGATGTTGCTGCCGCTGATGAAGTGCCCATCTACCCAATAGGCGGGGGTCGCACTGACCTTGAGCGGCGCTATGGCCTGCATCTGGCGCAGAAAGCGGCCGTTGTCCTGATGCTCGGGCAAGGGTTTCTGCTCGTCATCATATTCGCCCGAAAAGGCGGCTTCGTAGGCTTCTGCCGGATTTTTTGAAGAGAGGATCCAGATGGCCTTGGTCATGGCCCGGGGATGCATTTTCAGCGGCTTGAAAAAAATATAGCGGGTGACATCAGTGCGATCCCGGAAGAAATTCGAACCCTTGCGGCAGTAGGAGCAGTCCGGGTCGGTAATTTCGATGACGGTATGCGGGCCGTTGCCAATGACAAGGGCTTCCTTGAGCGAAATTTTTTTGATCCGTTCTTCCATTATCTGCTGGATTCTCTCGTCGGTGAGGTTTTTCCAGGCGCTTTTGTCGATCATGGTCATGAGATTGCCCGTCAGAAGCTGGTGGCTTTCCGGCGCGTAGTAGAAAATTTGGTCTTCGGAAACAACCTCGTAGACTCCGCTGATGGCGGTCTCGTGAATTTCATCGGCAGGCAAGGTCGGGAAATCCTTGGTAAAGGCGTCCATCATCTGGGAAGGAGCCGGGGCGGCGCAAAGCGTCGCGGGGAGCAGCAGCATCAGTATGGCGAACAGAGATCGCATGATTTTTCTCTCCTTTCTGGCTGGGAAATCGGACAAGAACAAATAATATTGGCCTTTCTGCGGGCAATCGCCGCTTGTTCATGGCCGTGTCCGACTCCTCTGGGAATATTCTTTTGCATTTTGCCGATCCTGTCAACCTGTGGATATGGAAGCAAAGGGTTGGACAGGCGGGGCTTTTTACGGAATAGCGCGTTGTTTGCGACGGTATTTGATGATATCCTGATTTCTTAACATTTATGTTTTTTCTTCGTAAATATTTGTAATCTGCAACGATGTTCAAGAGAAGGAGATTCTTTTTCATGGATCAGGGAAATGACTACATTGTGAAGGATTTGGGGCTTGCCGAATGGGGACGCGACGAAATAACCATGGCCGAATACGAAATGCCGGGCCTGATGGCGATGCGTGCCGAGTTTGGGGCATCCCGGCCGCTGGCTGGTGCCAAAATAACCGGATCCCTGCATATGACTATACAGACCGCCGTGCTGATGGAAACCCTGTTGGCCCTGGGCGCCGATCTGCGCTGGGCGAGCTGCAACATTTTTTCCACCCAGGATCACGCGGCGGCCGCCATGGTAAAACGGGGAATCCCGGTTTTTGCCTACAAGGGAGAAAGTTTGGAAGAGTACTGGCAGTTTCTCCGCCGGGCGCTGGATTTTCCGGGCGGCGGGCCGGATCTTATCGTGGATGACGGCGGTGACGCGACGCTTCTGGTGCATCGTGGCGCCGACCGGGAAGCCGAGTTTGAGCGGAGCGGAGAAAAACCGGCTCTTTCCACGGACAATGCGGAACTGACCATCATCGACAAGATGCTTAACGGTATGCTTGATGAAAATCCACGTTACTGGCGGGATATGGCGAAAAAAATTGTCGGCGTCAGCGAAGAAACCACCACCGGCGTACACCGCTTGTACCATATGTCGAATGCGGGTGCCTTACGTTTTCCGGCCTTCAATGTCAACGACTCTGTCACCAAGAGCAAGTT
>JAILGY010000127.1:0-3527 GCA_024696325.1 bacterium
TGCGTTGTGCCAATTCCCGGTTCCAAAAACAAGGAACGCATCCTTGAAAATCTGGGCGCCGCGAAGGTGATCTTGAGTGATGACGAGTTCCGCTCCCTGGAAGAACGGCTCGGTCACATCACCATCCACGGCTCACGCCGGGCCATGGGCAGGCCGGGGGAATTTTTCTGATTTTTTCAGATGGGTTGCAGCCCTGTATTGGACCGGTATTTCCAGTCATGCGCAGCAACACGCTACAAGGAGCAAAACCATGAAAGACGTTTTGATTCTCACCGGCGCAGGCCAGATCGGCCTGGCCATCGCCCGCAGGATGGGCTCGGGCAAGAAGATCGTGGTCGGCGACAACAAACCGGACAATGCCGGAACCGCCTGCAAGATTTTGAACGAGGCGGGCTTTGACGCGACGCCCGTGGAGATGGATCTGGCCTCCCGCGACTCCATTCTCCATCTGATCGCTCAAGCGCAAGAATTCGGCGACATCTCCATGCTGGTCAACGCGGCGGGCGTCTCGCCCAGCCAGGCGTCCATCGAAGTCATCCTCAAGGTTGACCTGTACGGCACGGCGGTTTTGCTGGAGGAAGTGGGCAAGGTCATCAAGCCCGGCGGCGCCGGATTGACCGTGTCCAGCCAGTCCGGCTACCGGATGCCCGCCCTGGGGGCGGAAATTGACGAACAACTGGCGACCACGCCCACGGAGGAACTGCTGCAGCTGCCCGTGCTGCAGCCGGAAAACATCCGGGACACCCTGCATGCCTACCAGCTCGCCAAACGCTGCAACGGAAAACGGGTCATGGCTGAGGCGGTGAAATGGGGCGCGCGGGGAGCACGCGTCAACGCCATTTCTCCGGGCATCGTGGTAACACCGCTGGCGATCGACGAATTCAATGGCCCGCGTGGAGATTTCTACAAAAACATGTTCGCCAAATGCCCGGCTGGGCGCCCGGCTACGGCGGACGAAATCGCGCATCTTGCAGAAATCATGCTGGGCGAACGCGGCGCTTTCATCACCGGTTCGGATTTCCTGATTGACGGCGGGGCCACCGCCTCCTTCTTCTACGGGCCACTGCGGCCGAAAGCCTGACACACAACGAAAGGAGAACCCTCATGCAACTCAACCCCACTCTTCTGCTCTGCACCCTCGCCACTCTCGCCGCTCCTGCCGCCTTCGCCGCTGAAACTGGCAAAACGCTGGTCGTCTTCTTCTCCCACACGGGGGAAAACTACAACGTGGGCGTGATCACCGAGGGCAACACCGCCATCATCGCGAAGATAATCGCCGCCAAAACTGGGGCGGACAGCTTCGAGATCAAGCCGGTCCGGCCCTATCCCAAAAAGTACAAGGAATGCACGGACCTGGCCAAAAAGGAGCGGAATGAACACGCGCGACCCGAATACGAGAGCAGCGTGGCGAATCTGGCGCAGTATGACCGGGTCTTCATTGGCGCGCCGGTCTGGTGGGGCGACTGGCCCATGATCATCTATACTTTTCTGGAAAAGAATGACCTTTCCGGCAAGACGCTGATTCCCTTCTGCACCCACGAGGGCAGCGGGCTTTCCGGCTTCGGAGCAAAGCTTTCCGTAGCCGTGCCGGGAGCGAAGGTGCTGGAGGGCTTGGCTGTGACCGGTCACACCGCGCAGCGTGACCGCAAGGCGGCGGAAAAGGCGGTGGATGTCTGGCTGCGCAAGCTGAGCCTGTAACGTGGCCTGAACGGTGCGTCCTGAAGGTAGTCAACGGCGCATTCTATGAAAAATCGTAAAAAACGTGAAAAGCCCCGGGCGCTTTGCTCTCCGGGGCTTTATTGTCAGTAATGGCTGATATCCTCGAAGTTTCCGTCCTTGAAGAGCCATTCGTAATACAAACCGTGCAGATTCCGGTTCACCCGGATCGTGTTGGCTTTAACTTCGATATCCGTCTCCCTGCCAGATGCTCCGGCAAGGGTTCGCCGAGCTTGTGACAAAGAATTTTTCTCAGAATTTCCGCATAAATGGAGTAAAATAATAAAGTACTTTTGTCTTCCTGCAAGCGAGAGCAATTTTACCCATGACACGCGAAGAGATCATAAAAAAGCACACAAACCTCTTCTGGTTCACGCCGGAAGACCAAAAGCGGAACATCAGCGACGCCCCGCTGGTGGAGACTATCCTCAACGAGGGCACGCTCAACGACTACCGCGAACTGGTGGACACGCTCGGAGGCAAGCGGGTGGCCGAGATTTTCTTTGCGGCGGCAGGACGGCAAAAGGCAAACTATTACCCGGAGATTTACCACTTCTTTTCCTTGATTCTGAAAAAATATGCACAGGGAAATCCTTGACGCTCAACAGACGGCCCTGCTGCCGACGATGGCGCTTTTCAAGCACGAGTATTACCTTGTCGGCGACACTGCCATCGCACTGGATGCCACTGAACAGGTGGACTACATGATTCCCGATCCCCCTACCGACGAGACTATCCGGCAGACGCTGACCGAATTTGCCGTACAGGGGCTGTAACGCCGGGAAAAACACAGATGCGAAAAAAAGGTAAAAGCCCCGGGCTTTTTGTTCGCCGAGGGCTTCCGGAGCAGCCGTGCGGGGAAATCAATCATGGGCGACCACGCAGGGTCGCCCCTACGAGATTATGGCAGGTGGCGGGAATGCCCCTGATGACAGCACAGTATTTCACGCCTTCCCTATCCGCCACTCGTCAATCTGTTTGCTCTTCGTACTGAAGTTCACACCCAACTTGAAGAGCTTGCGCGGATCGGCCACATAGGGCGCGGCATAGCCCTTTTCCTCAATCTGCCTCAAGGCAGCTTCGGCGGACTGATCCACCTTCAGCTCCAGCACGTAGATGAAGTCCTTCGCCTTGATCACCACATCCGAGCGCCCGCCCGCCACCGGATGCTCCACCTCGCAGTAAAAGCCCACCAGCCGGAAAATGATGAACACAAGATTACGGAAATAGGCCTCCACCGGACTGTGCTCATATGGAATATCCGCCAGCAGAGCCTGAAGTTCACCCATGAAGGCTTCTGGCTGTCCTTCGTCCAAACCGGTTACCAACCGTTCCAGCAGAGTATCGGCCCGCTCCGGTTTCTTGTGGACAAAAGCAGGCAGCAGCAGATTGAAAAAGCTGTGTTCCACTTCCTCGTTGGGAAACTTGAGGCGGTAGTTGCCGGTGCGGGGATGCACGGCCGCAATGGTGAGATAACCGCTCTGATATAGAACGGGCAGCAGATCCTCTTCCAGACTGTCCAGCGCGCTCAGCCGCGACGCCGCAATGGAATCGATGGTAAGGTTTTCCAGATTGATATTGTCCCGCTGCAGCACTTCAACCAAAAATTTCGGCGTGCCGGTTCCAAACCAGTAATCCCTGAACTTTTTTTCATCCAGGGCGCTGAGCAAACTGAATGGATTGTAGACGCTTTCGGCATGTTCCTCAAACAGATAGCCGTCGTAGCGCCGCTTTAACTGTTCTCTGGCCTCGTCAGAAGAAATTCCGTTGCGCCGCGCCAGATCTTCAATGCCCGGCGCAAAGTACGTTTC
>JAILGY010000152.1:0-3273 GCA_024696325.1 bacterium
TAATAGTAGGCCAGTTCGTCCAGAAAATGAAATCCAGGAAGAACCCGTTGCGGCTTCCAGGATTTTTCCGGCAGCCATTTTGAATGGGATTAAAAATGTTTCGTGCACCCTGTTTTCCAAGCCGCCGCACCATTCTGGTCATGACCGATATAGTGTTTCTGTTGCTGACCTATGTGCTGGTGGTTCTGCTGTACGATATTTTCAATGCCGATCTGCTGATGCGGCGCTACTGGCAGCTGACGCCCTATCTGTTGATCTGCCCTGCCCTGAACTTTTTCACCAACCTCTACAGTCCGGCCGCCATCTCTCCCCACAGTGAACTTTCCACTCTGGGCAAAAACGTGACGGTCACCTATATGGGCATTGCTCTTTCCCTCTACTTCACCCAACGCGGCATTCTGATCAGCAGGGGCGTCATTTTAACCGCATGGCTGCTCTCGATCTGGACCGTCCCACTGGGGCGCTATCTGGCCCGCCGCTTGTTCCGTTCCCGCCCCTGGTGGGGACCATCCGCCCTCTTGTTTGGCCCCCCTTCCGGGGTGGAGCACCTGCTCAAACATATCCGCCAGCAATTTGATCCGGCCATTCATCCGGTAGGATACGCCGGGCGGGAAACTATTGCCGGATTGGTTTCCTATCCGGATGAGGACGCCATCTCGGTCTTTCTGAGGGACAACCCCGTTTCCTGCGCGGTGGTCATTGTGGACAACAAGCTGGATCAAATGAGCTTTTCCCACATTATCCGGAGTTTTCGCTACGTCATTCTGATGCCGCTGGAAACTCTGGCCGGCACCACGCCGGTTCTGGGCAATCCCATTTCTTTTGGTACCGCTTTGGGATTCATGCCCTCCCAGAATCTGCTTGATCACAAGCGCGCTCTGCTCAAACGCCTGTGCGACATTGTCTGCTCCCTGATCGGACTCGTTGTGCTTTCCCCGGTTTTCGTCCTCATCGCCCTGTTTATCGTTCTGGAATCGCCGGGCAATCCCTTTTTCCGCCATCGCCGCATCGGTGTCCGGGGACGCTCCTTTTCCTGCTACAAATTCCGCTCCATGCGCCGGGATGCGCAGGCCACTCTCGACAAGCTGCTGGAATCAAATGCCGACTTGGCCATGGAATGGGAACAGAGTCAAAAGCTGAAAAACGATCCCCGCATTACCCGCATCGGCCTTTTCCTCCGGCGCTCTTCACTGGATGAACTGCCCCAGCTCTTCAACGTGCTTCGGGGAGACATGTCACTGGTTGGACCACGTCCCATTGTCAGGGATGAAATTCCCCGCTACGGAGACACCTTCGCCCTCTATACCCGCGTCCGCCCCGGCATAACCGGTCTCTGGCAGGTTTCGGGACGTTCCGACACATCCTACAGCTACCGGGTTTCCCTGGACCGTTACTACATCTACAACTGGTCGCTTATGCTGGATATCCTTATCTTGCTCAAAACCATTCCGGTCGTTCTCGGAAAACGGGGAGCGTATTGAGCCCCTGCAAACGCAAAAAAAACCGGCAAAACTTTTCGCCGGTTTTTTTTGCCCAAGAGAGCCGCATAGTATTTTTACTGATGACGACCGGGAGCGGTTTGTTGACGGCCATTGGAGAAATGGGATTTGGGATCGCCCTTTTCCCATGGCAACTGAACAAGCTCGTACAGACGGCGGATTTCACTTTCGGAAAGAAACCGCCATTCGCCGGTCTGGAGAGACTCCAGTTTCAAAAAGGCAAAACTGACCCGTTTCAACCGGCTGACAGAATAGCCAAGCGCTTCCATCATCCTGCGCACCTGCCGATTACGCCCTTCATGAATCGTGATTTCCAGCCATGTATGCCCCGAGCTGTATCGCACATTGGCAACCGTCGCCGGCGCGGTCAAACCGTCTTCCAGTTGAACGCCCCGCTCCAGACGCTCTGTTGCAGCGCGGTCGAGCGTGCCCCGTACCCGCACCAGATAGGTCTTGTTCACATGGAAGGAGGGATGCATCAACCTATGGGCCAAGGCTCCGTCATCTGTCAAAAGAAGAGCCCCTTCCGTTGTCATATCCAGTCTTCCAACCGTAAAAAAACGTCCCGGGACATCGGCTATCAGACTGAAAACCACTGCCCGGCCTTCGGGATCGGAACGGGTACACATATATCCCGAAGGCTTATTCAGCAGAATATAGCGTTTTTGCGATGCAGGCCGGGCAAGTGGACGGCCACGCACCAGAATCCGCTGGCTTGAAGGATCGGCCTTGTCCCCCAAATGCGCGACAAGTCCGTCCACCGTCACCTCGCCGCGCTCGATCCATGCTTCCGCTTCCCGGCGTGAGGCCAGTCCCGCAGCCGCAATGATTTTTTGCAAACGTTCTCTCATAACTTTTTCAGGTTTCCTGTTTCCCCGGAGTACCCGTTCTCTCCTTTCAATACCGGTAGTAGTCCGGCTTGAAGGGACCATCCACCGGCACTCCGATATAGTCGGCCTGTTTCTGGGTCAGTTTGGTCAAATGGGCATCCAGCTTGGCAAGATGCAGGGAAGCCACCTTTTCGTCCAGTTTTTTTGGCAGAACATACACCTGCTTTTCGTATTTGCCGACATTGCCCCACAACTCCATCTGCGCCATCGCCTGATTGGTAAACGACGCGGACATGACAAAAGAAGGATGTCCGGTTGCGCATCCAAGATTGACCAGGCGCCCCTTGGCCAGCAGGGTAATCCGGCGGCCGTCCGGCCATTCGATCTGATCAACCTGAGGTTTGACTTCATGTACCTTCAGCGTCGGATCCTTGAAGAGCGAATCCACCTGGATTTCCGCGTCAAAGTGACCGATGTTGCAGACAATCGCCTCGTTTTTCATGCGATCCATATGGGCGCGGGTGATAACCTCGCAGTTGCCGGTACAGGTGACAAAGATGTCGCCCCAGGTGCAGGCCTCGTCCATGTGCACGACCGGATAGCCCTCCATGGAGGCCTGCAATGCGCAGATGGGATCGATCTCGGTGACAAAAACCATCGCGCCCATTCCACGGAAGGCCTGAGCGCAGCCCTTGCCCACATCGCCGTACCCAAGCACAACGCACTTCTTGCCCGCCACCATGATGTCGGTAGCGCGCTTGATGCCGTCAATGAGCGATTCGCGGCAGCCGTAGAGATTGTCAAACTTGCTCTTGGTGACAGAGTCGTTGACATTGAAGGCCGGAAAACGTAAGGCACCCGCATTCGACATATGGTACAAGCGGTGTACGCCGGTGGTGGTTTCTTCGCTGACGCCGACAATTTTTTTCGCCATATCCCGCCAG
>JAILGY010000158.1:0-9675 GCA_024696325.1 bacterium
CTACAACACGGCGCTTGCAGGTATCCCCTACGAGGATTTCATGAAGCAGAGCGAATCGCTCTACCGGGCGCTGTTTCTGATGCTTCTGCGCGGAGCGGGGATCAGTGCCAACGGCGAGCTGCATACCTGCCGGGGACGAAGTGATCTGGTGGTGACTTTTCCGGAGCGTGTTGTGGTGCTGGAGTTCAAGCTGGCGCGCAGGGAATCGGAAATTGAGGGCCTGAAAGCCAAAGAGTTGCAGCAGATTGAGGAGCGCGGCTATGCGGCACCCTACGACGCTGAACAGCGTGCGGTCAATGCCGCGGTCGTCGTGGCCGAGATGGAAAAACGCCAGGTGTTTTGGCAGATCAGTTCTTGAACGGCAAAAGGCGGCTCCTCCATCCGGAGAAACCGCCTTTTGGATAATGCATTTTGGAGTTTTAGGGCTTCACTCCCTTGATCAGGCTGCCAATCGCGGCAGGAATATCCGCCGGAAGCACCACGAGCTTGGCGTTTTCGGAATCGGAAAGCTGACGCATGGCGTCGATGTACTTGTCGCCGATGAGGAACATCACCGGCAGCTCATTGGTGCCGATGGCTGCCGCCACCTTCTCGATGGCCTGCTGGCTGGCCTGCGCCATCACCACCTTGGCCTCGGCGTCGCGCTTTGATGCTTCCAGCCGTCCGTCCGCCTCGAGAATGGCCGCGGCCTTTTCACCTTCCGCGCGGGTTACGGTTGCGCGCCGCGCCCGTTCCGCCGCTGCCTGTTCCTCCATCGCCTGCTGCATGGTAGGTGAGGGGTTGATATCTTGAATTTCCACGGTTTTCAGCGTAATGCCCCAATCGGCAATGTCGTCGGAAATGGCTTCCTTCAGCCGTGCCTTGATGCGGTCACGGGAGGAGAGCGCGTCATCCAGATCCATTTCGCCGACGATGGAACGCAGCGAGGTCTGCACCAGATTCTGGATGGCGGTAATGTAGCTTTCCACGCCGTAGACCGCCTTTTCCGGCGAGACGATGTTGATGTAGGCCACCGCGTTGATCACGATGACGGCATTGTCCCGGGTAATGACATCCTGGGAGGGAATGTCCATCACGATGTCCTTGGTGGTAACCTTGTAGGCTACCGTATCCACGTAGGGAATGATGAGGTTCAGTCCCGGCCCCAGTGTCGAATGATATTTGCCCAGACGCTGCACCACATACTTGAAGCCCTGCGGCACAATCCGTACGCCCATCGCCAGTGTCACGAATACCAGCACCAACAATGCTGCCGATACAGCCAAACCGTCCATTTCTTGTTCCTTTCCATCATAATTGTTGGGTTGAACAGTTTTTCGGGGTCAGTTGCCCACTTTTTCCACTATCAGATCATTTCCGGAAATATCGCGTACTTTCAACCGATCGCCTACCGCCACCGGCTGATCGCAGATGAACGACCATTCGTCGGAACCCAGCACTGGAAGCGCAAAGCGCATAATGCCCCGCCGGTTTTCTTCCGGCGCGCGGATCGCCATGCCGTATTCGCCGATGATCGCCTCGCGCGACAGTCCCGCTTTGGTACGATCGACCATGCGTGGTTTGATGACAACAAACCACCAGATGGCAAACAGGCTGGAGGCCATCATCCAGAGAACGAGCTGCCAGGCCAGCGAAAGAGCCGGGAAGATCCAGAGAAGCAGCGCCACGATGAATCCGCCCAGTCCGAACCAGAAGATGGTAAAACCTGGGATGAAGATCTCGCTGAGCGTGAGCGCTACTCCCACTATCAGCCAATGCCAGTATTCCATTGCAGCCCGCTCCTTTCCCTGTTGTAAACTTTGGAACTTTCTCCAGGGTTTATACAAGATGTTCGTTTTATTTTGTGGCTTGCACTTTTTCTCCCACAGCGGGCAAGGTGGACAGCAGGTGGCTTGCCAACTGTGACGCCGCGTCGTCGGCGATGAACTTTTTGTTCAAAATCTCCGTGCGGTTGGAACCTTCGCTGCTGTCGCTCCACAGTTTACGCAATGGCTGTCGCTGTGTCAGCAGGGCGTCGGCGTAGATGGTGGCCGTCGGCATTGTCGGATCTATTTCGCGGGATTCGCCCAGCTCGATGCCCATATGGGAGTTGACGTGTATCAGCAGAAAGGCGTCCGCATCGACATTTTGAGCGTCATCCGGCAGTTGAAGGGTTTTTGAGGGGAAGGGCGCAATGCCGCCGTAATGTTTTCCCACGAACAGTACCTGGTATCCCTTGTTCTGCAGCTCTTTTCGGGCGCTTTGGCGGATTGCGCGGCCGAGATCGAAGTTGGGCGGCTGATCGCAGTCGGCGTTGTACGTTACGGGCAGCAACGCGATGGTGGTGATCGCCGCCGGATCAAAATCGGCCAGAAAACGGGCCTTGCGTGGTTGGGCACAGGCCGAAAGAACAAGCAGGCTGATTGCCAGAATTGTGCAGAGAAGAGGATGTTTTCGCAGTATAGTGTTCATGCTGGCCAATCCTTTCTGAAAAGAGGGGAAAGAATGGGACGCTTCGGGTATGCATCCCGATAAGGCTGCACTTCCTTTTGAAAGTGTAGCAGATCGGTTTGGAGAAAGGAAACGGAGAAAAAATGCCCAAATCGGCTTTTGATCAGATTCGGCGGCTGGCCGGCAAGGCGGCGGGCGATTTTGCGATGATCGCCGGGGGCGACCGGATCGCGGTTGGTGTCTCAGGCGGGAAAGATTCGCTGACTTTGGCTCTGGTACTGGCCGAACTGCGCCGCCGCGCTCCTGTCTCCTATGAACTGCTGCCCATCATCATCGATCCGGGCTTCGCCGGATTTCCGTCGGATGCCGTTGCCGCATTTTTGCGTGAGCGCGGCCTGTCGGCCCATGTGGAACACACTGCCATCAACCAGGTGCTTTCCGAAAAACTGCGTCCGGGAACGGGCCCCTGCTCGTTTTGCGCGCGGCTGCGGCGCGGCGTGCTCTATACCTCGGCCTGGGAACACGGCTGCAACAAGGTTGCCCTGGGCCATCACCGTGACGACTTCATCGAGACGCTGCTGCTCAACCAATTCTATTCGGGAACCCTGGCGGCCATGAGTCCCTGCATGCTGGCCGACAATGGCCGTCAGACCGTCATCCGCCCGTTTTTCTATGTGGAGGAGGAACTGATCCGGCGCTTTGTCCGCGAGACGGGCATTACGCCCTTTGAAGCGGCCTGCCCGGCGAAAGTGGAGGATCAGAAGCGTCAGCGCGTCAAGGAACTGCTGGCGCAGCTTAAAGAGGAAATTCCCTACATCAACGAAAGCCTGCTGAATGCCCTGCAGAATGTGCAGCTGCGCCATCTGGCCCAGCGCAGGCGCTAAAGGAGGATGTTTTTGAGGAGAGAGCCGGAGAAACGGCTCTCTCCCGGAAAACGATTGTCAACCTTTGAGTTTCTTCATCAGGATATCGTTGACCGCCTGGGGATTGGCCTTGCCCTTGCTGGCCTTCATGATCTGGCCGACGAAGAATCCCAGCAGCTTCTCCTTGCCGGCGCGGAACTGCTCCACCTGGCCGGGATTGGCGGCGATGATGTCGTCAACGATTTTTTCGATGGCGCCGGTGTCGGTGACCTGCCGCAGGCCGCGCGCGGCGATGATCTCGTCGGCGCTCTGGCCGCTTTGCCACATCTCCTGGAAAACCGTTTTGGCGATTTTCCCGGAGATGGTGTTATCGTCGATGCGGCGCACCAGTTCCGCCAGACGTTCGGGCGGCAGGGGGCACTGTTCGATGGTGATGCCGCCCTCGTTGAGTGCCCGGATGACTTCCACCATAATCCAGTTGGCGCAGC
This sequence comes from bacterium, assembly GCA_024696325.1. Classification (GTDB taxonomy): domain Bacteria; phylum Desulfobacterota; class Desulfuromonadia; order Desulfuromonadales; family JAAYDE01; genus RGIG7977. Next base: position 3,782 of record JAILGY010000158.1, read on the forward strand.
CTTTCGGGTTGTTGTGAACGGCCACGCAGGCCTCGAAGTAGTCGGCCAGGGCGCGTTCGGCGGCCAGCACCTCGGCATCCTGCCGGGGCAGGTGCAGGTCCTCCGTAAAGCGCGCGATTTTGGCCTCCGGCAGTTCCGGAAGGGTGGCGCGGATTTCCTCTATCCAGCCGTCTTCGATGACGACCGGCACCAGATCCGGATCGGGGAAGTAGCGGTAGTCGTGCGCCTCCTCCTTGCCGCGCATGGAGCGCGTCTCGCCGGTGGCGCTGTCGAAGAGGCGGGTCTCCTGCACTACCGTGCCGCCGCTTTCGATGAGATCGATCTGGCGGTCGATCTCGTATTCAATGGCCTGCTTGACGAAGCGGAACGAGTTGATGTTCTTGAGCTCGGCCCGGGTACCGAATTCCTTTTGTCCCACGGGGCGCACCGAAACGTTGGCGTCGCAGCGGAATGAGCCTTCCTCCATATTGCCGTCGCAGATTCCCAGGTAGACCACGGTCTGGTGAAGTTTGCGCAGATAGGCCACGGCCTCGTCGGCGCTGCGCATGTCCGGTTCGGAGACGATCTCCAGAAGCGGTGTGCAGGCGCGGTTGAGATCGACCAGCGAATGGGGGGCGCCATGACCCGGGTGGATCAGTTTGCCTGCGTCCTCTTCCATGTGGATGCGGGTGATGCCGATGGTTTTGGCGCCGCCGTCCTCCGTTGTGATCTCCAGATGGCCATGGGCGCAAATTGGCAGTTCATACTGGGAGATCTGGTAGCCCTTGGGAAGATCCGGATAGAAATAATTTTTACGGGCGAAGATGGAGCGCGGCGCGATCTCGCAGTGGGTGACCAGGCCCAGCCGGATGGCGTACTCCACGACGGTGCGGTTTAAAACCGGCAGGGCGCCGGGCAGGCCCAGGCAGACCGGGCAGGTGTGGGTGTTGGGCGGCGCGCCGAAGGCGGTGGAGCAGCCGCAGAAGATCTTGGTGTTGGTGGAAAGCTGGGTATGCACTTCCAGTCCAATGACAGCTTCGTATTTCATATCATGTACATCCTTGTTTTCAAAAGGCCGGTGGTTTCCTCTTTTCAGACGGGCGCGGAGGTGCAGAAGTCCGTCGCGGATTCAAAGGCCTGCGCCGCGCGCAGGATGGTGGCTTCGTCAAAGGGCTTGCCGATCAGCTGCACGCCGATGGGCAGCTTTTGGGCCGAAAAACCGCAGGGGATACTTAAGCCGCAGGTGCCGGCCAGATTGACGGAGATGGTGAAGATGTCGGAGAGATACATCTGCAGGGGATCCCCCGCCTTTTCACCCAGAGCAAAGGCCGGAGTCGGCGCGACCGGTGCCAGCACGATGTCCACCTGTTTGAAGGCCTCCGCGAAGTCGTTGCGGATCAGCGTGCGAACCTTTTGGGCTTTCAGATAGTAGGCGTCGTAGTAGCCGGAGGAGAGGGCGAAGGTGCCGAGCATGATGCGGCGCTTGACTTCCGTGCCAAAGCCCGCGGCGCGGCTGGCGCGGTACATGTCGATGAGGCCAGTGCCCTCGTCCCGCCTCAGGCCGAAACGAACGCCATCGTAGCGCGCCAGGTTGCTGGAGGCTTCGGCGGTGGCGATGAGGTAGTAGCAGGCGACCGCGTAATCGGTGTGGGGCAGCGAAATATCAACGATTTCCGCGCCCAGTTCGCGGAAAGTTGCCACCGCGTTTTCGATGGCGTTTTTGACGCATGGATCCAGCCCTTCGATGAAGTATTCGCGCGGCAGGCCGATGCGAAGGCCTGCGACGCCCTCGCGCAGGGTGGCCAGGTAATCGGGAACCGGGCAGTCCACCGAAGTCGAGTCGTGCGGATCGTAGCCGGCCACCGCCTGCAGAAGCAGGGCGCAGTCTTCCACGTTGTGCGCCAGCGGCCCGACCTGATCGAGCGAGGAGGCGTAGGCGATGACGCCGTAGCGCGAAACGCGCCCGTAGGTCGGCTTGATGCCCACCACGCCGCAGTGGGATGCCGGCTGCCGGATGGAACCGCCGGTATCGGTCCCCAGGGTCCCGGCTGCAAGGCAGGCGGCCACGCAGGCGGCCGAACCGCCGGAGGAACCGCCGGCGATGCGCGTGGTATCCCAGGGGTTGTGGACCGGGCCGTAAGCACTGTTTTCGCTGGAGCTACCCATTGCGAATTCGTCCATGTTGAGCTTGCCCAGAATGACCGCATCCTGCTCAAGCAGTTTGGCAACGGCGGTGCCGTTGTAGGGCGGCACAAAGCCTGAAAGGATCTTTGAGGCGCAGGTGGTTTCGATCCCCTCGGTGATGAAGATGTCCTTGAGCGCCAGCGGAATGCCGGTCAGAGGCGCGGCTTTTCCGGCCTGGATGCGCTGGTCGGCGCGTTTGGCCGCTTCCCTTGCCTGTTCCGCGGTCACCCGGATATAACTGTTGATACGGGAATCGACGGCCTCAATGCGGTTTAAAAACGCGTCCGTCAACTCGCGGGCCGTGGTTTCGCCACGATCCAGCAGTTCTCGCATCCCGTGAATGGTCAAATCGGTCAGTTTCATGGTTGTCCCTTCAAAAAAACGTAAAAGTCAAAAAATACTTTACTCATCTAAACACCCTTCCCTCCTCTAGGGGGGAAGGGGTGGGGATGGGGGGAACAAGAGGCATTTCAATCGCTCCCCTCCCTGGCCCTCCCCCCGCAAGCGGAGGGAGGGAAACTATCGTGCGTTTTTCTTCCCTCTTTTCCAAGCTCCAATATAACACCCTTCCCTCCTTTAGGGGGGAAGGGGTGGGGATGGGGGGCGGAACGGCGTCGGAGAAAGCCCCTACTCAATAACCTTGGGCACCACAAAGCAGCCGTCGGAAGCGGCGGGCGCATTCTGCAGGGCCTTCTCCACGCCCGGCGAGGGACGGGTTGTATCGGTTCGGAAGGCGTTTTCCAGCGGGACCGCATGAGCGGTAGGAACGATGCCTTCCGTGTCCAGTTCGTTGAGTTTGTCGACATAGGCAAGCATGCTGCCCATTTCCGAGGCAAGCGTTGCGATTTCCTCCGGCGCAAGCGACAGACGGGCGAGATTGGCCACGTGAGTGACGGTTTCCTGGGTAATGTTCATTTCAACCTCTTGAATTTGTTTGGTGATAGATTAATCTGTCTTTAGATACCATCAACCGGCGGCGGCTTTCAAGGCCGCTGGCGCATAAGGGAAGCTCCCACTTTTTGTTGACATGAAGCTCCAAGCTTTGATTCAATAAAAGTTTCCATCCCTTGGTAAAATTTATTTTTTACGGGGACAGCCCGTGCCCGCATCGTGCAAAGCGGAAGCGGCTTTATTTATCAGGCAATTGCCGGTTTATGGCAAAGTTTTTTACAGAAAGGGAGAGGATGGAGATTAAAAAATTTAAAAAGATTATGGCAGCCAACCGGGGCGAGATCGCGATACGAATCTTTCGCGCCTGCACGGCGCTGGGCATCAACACCCTGGCTATCTATTCGGAGGAGGATAAAATCTCGCTGCACCGCTACAAGGCGGATGAAGCCTACCAGGTGGGGCGCGGCAAGGGCGCAATTGAGGCCTATCTGGGCATTGACGAAATCATCGATCTGGCGCTCAAAAAGGGTGTGGACGCCATCCATCCCGGGTATGGCTTTCTGTCGGAAAACGCCGAGTTTGCCGAGGCCTGCGAACGGGCCGGCATCGCCTTTATCGGGCCCAACGCGGATATTCAGCGCCGCCTGGGTGACAAGGTGGCGGCCCGCAAGGTGGCTGCCAGCGTCGGAGTGCCGATCGTGCCCGGTACGCCCGAACCGGTGACTTCCGAAGAGGAGGCCCTGATCTTTGCCAACCAGTGCGGTTATCCCATCATCATCAAGGCCAGCGCCGGCGGCGGCGGACGCGGCATGCGGGTGGTGCGCAACCGCAAGGAGCTTCTGGAAGGCCTGCAAAGCGCGGCTTCGGAGGCGCGCGCGGCGTTCGGCAATCCGGCGGTCTTTCTGGAGAAGTACATTGAGGGTCCCAAGCATGTGGAAGTCCAGATCATGGGAGACAAGCACGGGAATGTCGTGCACTTCTTCGAGCGCGACTGCTCGGTGCAGCGCCGCCACCAGAAGGTCATCGAAATCGCGCCGGCCTTCTACCTTGCTCCGGAGAAACGCCAGCTCCTGTGTGAAAACGCCCTGAAGATCGCGAAGGCGGTTAACTACATCAACGCGGGCACGGTGGAGTTCCTGCTGGACAAGGATCACAACTTCTACTTCATCGAGACCAATCCCCGCATTCAGGTAGAGCATACGGTAACCGAGCTGATCACCGGGCGTAACCTGGTGGAGATTCAGATCCGGGTCGCCGAAGGACACCGGCTCTCCGATCCGGAAATCGGCATTAAGCAGCAGAGCGACATTTCCCTGCGCGGCAACGCGATCCAGTGCCGTATCAGCACCGAGGATCCGGAGAACAACTTCTCCCCCAACTTCGGTACCATCGAATCCTATCGTTCCGGTTCCGGGCCGGGTGTGCGTCTGGATGCCGGCAATGCCTATGCCGGCGCGCGGATTACGCCCTACTACGATTCTCTGCTGGTGAAGGTTTCCACCTACGGCCTGAACTTCCGTGAGGCAGCCGCCCATATGAACCGGGTACTCATCGAGTTCCGGGTGCGTGGTGTCAAGACCAACATCGGTTTCCTGCGCAACGTTATCAACCATCCCGATTTCCTGAACGGCGTCTGCACCACGGCCTTCCTTGATCAGCATCCGGAGCTGTTCAACATCGCGCCGCGCCGCGACCGTTCCACCAAGATGCTTTCCTTTATCGGGCATACCGTGGTCAACGGCTATCCGGGAATCAAAAAACCCCTGCATTTCAAGGATCTGCGCGAGCCGGAGATGCCGGACATCCGCTATGGTGAGCCTCTTCCCAAGGGAACCCGCGACATCCTTCTGGAACGCGGTCCCAAGGGCCTGGCCGACTGGATGCTGGAGCAGAAGAGGCTGCTTATCTGCGACACCACCATGCGTGACGCGCACCAGTCGCTGCTGGCGACCCGCATCCGCAGCTACGATCTGCTGCGTATCGCCGATGCCACGGCACGCATCGGCAGCAACCTCTATTCGCTGGAGTGCTGGGGCGGCGCCACCTTCGATGTCGCCATGCGTTTCCTGAACGAATGCCCGTGGGAGCGTCTGCAGAAACTGCGCAGGAAGATCCCCAATGTTCTTTTCCAGATGCTGCTGCGCGGTCCCAACGCGGTCGGTTACGCCAACTATCCCGACAACGTGATTGACCGCTTCGTGCAGCTTTCGGCGGAAAACGGCATCGATATCTTCCGGGTGTTCGACGCGCTCAACTGGACAACCGGCCTGCGCCCGGCAATGGAGGCTGTGCTCAAGCATGGCGGCGTGCTGGAAGCCTCCATGTGCTACACGGGCGACATCCTCGATCCCAAGCGCGACAAGTATCCGCTCAAGTACTATGTCGATCTCGGCAAGGAACTGGAACGGATGGGCGCCCACATCCTCAACATCAAGGATATGGCGGGCCTGCTCAAACCTTTCGCGGCGGAAAAACTCATCCGGGCGCTCAAGGAGGAGATCTCCATCCCGATTTCGTTGCATACGCATGACACTTCCAGTGCCGGAGTTGCAACGCTGATGATGGCCAGCCGCGCCGGCGTCGATTCGGTGGATGCCGCCATTTCGTCTCTTTCCGGCCTGACCGCGCAGCCCAGTCTCAACGCGCTGCTGGCCGCGCTGAACAACACCGAGCGCGATCCCGGCCTCGATCGCGATGGTCTGCAGCAGATAGCCAACTACTGGGAGACGGTGCGCACCTACTACGCGCCTTTCGAATCGGAACTGCGCAGCGGTACCGCGCAGGTCTACGAGCATGAAATTCCCGGCGGCCAGTACTCCAACTACCGGCCTCAGGTGGAA
>JAILGY010000027.1:0-11889 GCA_024696325.1 bacterium
AAGGAAAACGACAATGGAATATTGTGCCATAATTCTGGGCTTGTGCGGGTTTGGGGTTGCGCTTTGGCTTTATATCAAGATTAAAGCGGAACCGGCGGGCAACGCGCGCATGGTAGAAATCGCCGAAGCGATTCATGCGGGCGCAATGGCGTTTTTGCGGCGGGAATATCGTATCCTGGCTATTTTCGTGGCAGTCGTGTTTGCCCTGATACTTCTCTTTATGGGATGGCAGACAGCTCTGGCCTTTGTCGGTGGAGCAGGCTGTTCCATGATCTGCGGCCTCATTGGCATGATGGCCGCGACCCATGCCAATGTGCGGACTTCCGAAGCCGCCCGGAGTGGCGGTCAGGAAAAGGCCCTGATGGTCTCCTATAATGGAGGCGCGGTTATGGGGCTTTCGGTTGCCGCTCTTGGCCTGGTCGGAGTGGGTGTCGCCTATGCCATTTGGGGAAGCGATCCGGAGACAGTGCGTTATATCAACGGTTTTGCCATGGGTGCCTCGTCCATTGCCCTGTTTGCCCGTGTAGGTGGCGGTATCTATACCAAGGCTGCTGATGTGGGCGCGGATCTGGTGGGCAAAGTGGAAGCCGGCATCCCCGAAGATGATCCCCGCAATCCTGGCGTTATCGCCGACAACGTTGGCGACTGTGTTGGTGATACTGCCGGAATGGGGGCTGATATTTTTGAATCCTATGTGGGCTCCATTATTGCCACCATTGCCATTGCCGCAACTGCCAGCCCTGTTCTGCTGGAGAAATTGGGCGGCGAGAGCGTTAAAGGCGGTGCCATGTTGTTGCCGCTGGTCTTGGCAGTCCTTGGGCTGGTGTTCTCCGTATGCGGCATCTGGTCGATGCGGCGTCTGAAAGACAGGGATCCGGCCGAGGCCCTGCGCAGCACAACGTTTATCGCAGCCGGTCTGTTCCTGATCTTCAGTTTTCTGGTGATTTTGGTTATGGGACTGAGCTCCGGAGTCTTTCTGGCAATTGTTGCCGGTACTTTGGCAGGAATCGCGATTGGTCTGGTAACGGAGTACTATACGGCGGCTGCTCCTGTACGGCGCATCGCTCTGGCCAGCAAAACCGGTCCGGCGACCAACATCATCCAGGGTCTGGCGGTCGGTATGGAAAGTTGTGCCATTCCGTTGCTGATCATCTGTGTGGCGATTCTGATCGCCAATGGATGTGCGGGTCTGTATGGCATTGGTATCGCAGCGGTGGGCATGCTGGCAACCGTGGGCGTGACCATGACCGTAGACGGATATGGTCCGATTGCCGACAATGCAGGCGGTATTACGGAAATGGCGGGTCTGGGTGAGGATGTCAGGGAGATTACCGATGGCCTTGACGCTCTGGGCAACACGACTGCTGCCATGGGTAAAGGCTTTGCTATCGGATCCGCGGCTCTGACCGCCTTGGCATTGTTTTCCGCATACTCTTCGTCCGTGAAGCTGGAATCCATCAATCTGATCAATCCCTCGACGGTTGTGGGTCTGTTTATCGGTGGCATTCTGCCGTTCTTCATCGGTGCTTTGACGATGACGAGCGTAGGACGTGCCGCAGGCAAAATGGTTGAGGAGATTCGCCGGCAGTTCCGGGAAATTCCTGGCCTTTTGGAAGGCAAGGAAGGCGTGAAGCCCGATCCCGGCAAATGTGTTGACATCTCCGCCCAGGCAGCATTGCATGAGATGATCCTGCCGGGTGTTACCGCGGTTCTGGCTCCGATAGTTGTCGGCTTTATCCTGGGCAAGGAAGCTTTGGGCGGCATGCTGGCCGGTGCGACGTTGGCCGGTGTTTTGATGGCCTTGATGATGGCCAACGGCGGCGGTGCTTGGGATAACGCGAAGAAATACATCGAAAAGGGTTCTCTGGAAGGGGAAAAGAAGGGAAGTGAAGCTCACAAGGCAGCGGTTGTCGGCGATACCGTTGGCGATCCGTTCAAGGATACTTCCGGCCCGGCGATGAACATCCTGATCAAGCTGATGAGCATTATCGCTCTGGTTATTGCTCCGTTGATCGCGTAACTGTTTGCATTCATCCTGGTGAAAGATAGTCGGAGAGTGAGCATTTCTCCGGCTATCTTTCTTTTTGTCTCTTGAAAAGAGGGACAGCAGATTTTTGTTATTAGAAAATGGAATCATGGGGATTCCATGTTCTCCTTGCTCCGGGGTGGACCGGGGCTATATATCCGAGAGGAGGTTTGTTTATGCGTACATATGAAACCATTTTTATCGTCCATCCCGATATCGTCGGCGATGCCTATCAGCAGCTGACCGACAAGTATCGGGAACTTCTCGCCCAACAGAATGCGGTTGTGCACAAGTTTGAGGATTGGGGTTCACGCAAGCTGGCGTATCCCATCGCCAAACAGAGCAAGGGTTCCTATGTCGTGGTCCAGTTTGATGCGTTGCCCGCGTGCCTGACGGAACTGGAAAGACGGTTGCGTCTGGATGAGGGCGTCCTGAAATATCAATCGATCCATATGGAAAAATTTACTGCCGCTGCGCCTGAAGCCAAGCCAGCAGAGCCTGTGGCTGATTCTCCGGAGGAGGAAGGTGAGACCGACGGCGAAGAGGACGGAGAAGAGTAATCTTGAATTTTTCTGGACAGGATTGATATTTTTTTGAACAACATCACGCATAGTGTGAAAGAAGGAGCGGATTATGGCTTTCGAGAGAAAACCTGCGGTAAAAAAGATGTCTTCTGATTCGACCCGGCGTCATGTGGCACGCCGCAAAGGCTGCCGTTTTTGCGCGGACGCCACCAACGTTATCGACTATAAAGAGGCAGAGAATCTGTCCAATTTCCTGACTGAACGCGGCAAAATTATTCCGCGGCGCATTTCTGGAAACTGCGCCAAACATCAGCGCAAGCTTTGCGAAGCGATCAAACGCGCCCGCAACATCGCCTTGCTTCCGTTTGCCGGAAGACATTTCAACTGATTGGGGCGGTCCTTGTGATGGAGCAGGTCATCCGGTCATCTGTTGTAAGTCAACGTTTCTTCCGGATGGCAGGTTGAGAAACCCGACAACAAGAAGAATGCCTGAGGGCATTTTGGGAGGAAGAGGATGCAGGTTATTTTGAAGGAAACTGTCGATGGATTGGGGCAGATCGGCGATCTGGTAACGGTTAAACCGGGTTATGCCCGCAATTTTTTGATCCCCAAGGCTTTAGCCATCGTTGCCAATGTGCATAACATCAAGGAAATTGAGCATCAGAAACGTCAGCTGGCGCGCAAGCTTCAGTTGCTGGCCGAAAAGAATACGGCGCTGAAGGAGAAGATTGAAGCCTGTGTTTGCACCTTTGCGCATCGCTGTGGCGAGGACGGCAAATTGTTTGGCTCGGTCACTTCGCAGGAAATCGTGGCCAAGCTTGCTGAGAACGGCATTGAGCTGGATCGCAAGCGGATTCAGCTGGACGAGCCGATCAAGGCTTTGGGAGAATACGAAGTGGCGGCCAAACTGGATGCAGGTATTGCGGCCACTGTCAAGGTTGTGGTTAACGCAGCCGAATAAAAGAGAGAGAAGGACGGCTTCCATTCGTCCTTTGGCTTGTGGTACAAAAAGCCGGGCCGTTGTTTACGGCCTGGCTTTTTTGTTGAAAAGGAGAGGCCATGAACGCCGCTGACAACCGTTTGCCGCCCCAGGATATGGAAGCCGAAATGTCGGTGCTGGGCGGTGTCTTGCTGGAAAATGAGGCTCTGAACAAGGTCCTGGAATTGCTGACCGCGGAAGATTTCTACCGCGAGTCGCACGGCAAGATCTTTGCCGCGATGACGGAACTGAGCGAGCATGGCGAACCCCTCGATCTGGTCACGGTGCGAAGCGCCCTGGAAAAACGGGGTGAGCTGGATGCCGTGGGCGGCATGGACTACCTCGCCATGCTGGTCGATTTTGTGCCGACGGCCGCCAATATTGTCTACTACAGCCGTTTGGTGAAGGAAAAGTCGCTGCAGCGCCGTCTGATTCGCGTGGCCACGGAGATAGCCCAGCGCGGTTACGAGGGCGGAGATGTGGAGGTGACGCTGGATTGGGCTGAAAAATTGATCTTTGAGATTTCCAACCAGCGCAACCGTTCGTCATGGCAGGCGGTCAAGGAGCTGATCCCTCCGGTGCTGAAAAAGATAGAGGTGCTCTCTGTCAAGCAGGAATCGGTTACCGGCGTGCCTACCGGTTTCAAGGATCTTGACCGGTTGACCGCCGGTTTCCAGCCTTCGGATCTGATCATCATCGCCGGACGGCCTTCCATGGGGAAAACCGCCTTTGCCCTTAATATTGTGGAATACGCCGCGCTGGAGCACAACATTCCCACGGTGATCTTCTCGCTGGAAATGGGGCAGAATCAGCTGGTCATGCGGATGCTCTGTTCTTTGGCGCGGGTAGACGCCAACCGCATGCGCACCGGCCAGTTGGGCGAAAAGGACTACCAACCCATTTTGCGGGCGGCCGGCCGGCTGGATGCGGCTCCCATCTACATTGACGAAACCGCCGCCATTTCGGCGCTGGAACTGCGTTCCAAGGCCCGTCGTCTCAAGGCCGACAAGGGCATCGGCCTGGTGGTGGTGGACTATCTGCAGCTGATGCAGGGGCGTAATAACGAGGAAAGCCGCCAGCAGGAGATTTCCGATATTTCGCGTTCGCTGAAGGCCCTGGCCAAGGAGCTGCAAATTCCGGTGGTGGCGCTTTCCCAGCTCAACCGCTCGCTCGAAAGCCGCAACGACAAGCGTCCCATGCTGTCGGATCTGCGGGAATCCGGCGCGATTGAGCAGGACGCCGATGTTATCATGTTCGTCTATCGTGACGCGGTCTACTGTGAGGATTGCCGCGATCACAACAAAGTCTGCACCAAGGGGCATGAAAATGATGCCGAAATCATTGTCGGCAAACAGCGTAACGGCCCGATCGGCACGGTCCATCTGACTTTCCTGGGATCCTATACCCGTTTTGAAAACCAGTCGCGGCGTGAAATGTAGCCCATGCATATTGGTACTCTGGAACTGGAAAATCCCTTTTTGCTGGCGCCGCTGGCCGGCATCAGCGATTCGCCCTACCGCCGGATTATGCGCCGGGCGGGGGCGGCGCTGGTGTTCAGCGAGATGGTAAGCGCCAACGGCCTTGTTCATGGCAATCGCCAGACCTGCGAAATGCTGCGCTCTCACGAGGAGGAAAGGCCACTGGCCATTCAGCTTTTTGGAACGGCTCCCGACGTGATGGCGGAGGCTGCCCGTCAGGTCGCTCCGCTGTGCTCCCTTGTCGATCTCAACTTTGGTTGCCCGGCTCCCAAGGTTTTACGCGGTGGGGCTGGTGCGGCGCTTTTGCGCGATCCGCAGCGCCTGGAGGCGATTGTTGCCGCAGTGCGCGGGGCAATGACCCTGCCGTTGACAGTCAAGATCCGTTCGGGCTGGGATGCCGCTTCCATCAACTATGAGGAAGTCGCGATGCGTGCGGTGAAAGCAGGAGCCGATGCGGTGACGCTGCATCCACGTACTCGTGCTCAGGGCTTTGACGGCACGGCCGACTGGCCGCAGCTGCGTCGTCTCAAGGAAATTCTTCCCATTCCGGTGATCGGCAGCGGAGATCTCTTTACGGCGGATGATGCCATGAGGATGTTTTCCGAAACCGGCTGTGATGCAGTCATGCTGGCGCGTGGCGCTTTGGGAGCACCCTGGATTTTCCGCCAGCTTGCCGAAAAGATGACGGGCCGCGAAGGTTTGCCGCCCACGGTTTCCGAGAGGCGCGCGGCGGTATTGCTGCACTATAATCTGCAGCGGGAAAGCGTTGGCGAAGGCCGTGCGGTTGTCCAGATGCGCAAGCATCTGAGCTGGTATTCCCGCGGCATGAACGGCGCCAGCCAGTTTCGCGCGCTGGTCAATCGTCTGGACAGTCCCCATGATGTTCTCCAGGCAGTGGAGGACTTTTTCCGAGAGCTCTGATAAGTCACCATAAACAAGCCCAAAAGGAGAGGCGCCATGAGCGAAGCCCTTCAGATCCTGCCTATCGGGATACAGAATTTCGATATGTTGTGACGGGAGGATTTTCTCTATGTCGACAAGAGCGGACAGCTTCTGAAATTGGTTGAAAATGGCAGACGCTACTTCCTTTCCCGGCCGCAGCTGATATGGCAGCTCCTCGAGCTCGGCAAGTACTACTTATACCTGTCCAATTTTAGGGGAGCACCTTAGCATGGGGAAAGTTTTCTCCTGCAGGCAGAAAAAGAAAAAATGCAGGCGCGCCGCACCAAAATCTTGCCGTTTGCGCGGCAGGTAAGTACAATTGGCTGCATCAGCAGCGGATGGCCTGCCTTTCTCCTGTCGCCTCCGCAGAAACCGACAGCTTGCGGCATCCCGAATCGAGGCTGTGGGCAGGCACCTCCCCTGTTTCTTCATGACGTCCGTTGGTGATGCAGACACCCTTGCGCGAGGGAAGCGCCGGGGAACGAAAGCGTGCGCGCCTGGCAGAAGTCAGCAGGCACTGCAGGAATATCAAGCACTGCTTGCTTTGTGAAGCCTTTCAATCTCAAAAGCAGTGCCAAAGATACAATTTTTAGCAAAACTACGAAAAATTAGAAATTAGGAAAAATATTTGTAGCTTTTAATTAAAAGTTTCCCAATCTGCCGTACTATACAGTAACGGCAGATCCGGGATTCTTCCTTGGACGTCCTCTCGGACGCTTTGTTTTTTGCGCTGTTGGTTCCTTTCTGGGTCTGCCGCGTTTCTTCGGCTCCGGCATGGGAACTGGTATTGATAATCCGAGAGCTTCAAGTTCTTCGAATACACAAGTAATGGTATGTACCCAGTATCCGTCGTCTGTTCGTGGCTGCTCTGGAGAATCTACCATTCGCCAGGCAGAACTGAGATCATCCATAAGGTCTTTGTAGGACATTTTGCTCAGCAGGCTGACGTCTCTGGCCTTTCCAAGCAGGCGGCAGGTGGTAACCGTAGCAATAAAGTTGACGAACTCTGATCCTATCAGGGAAAAGTCACCCTGGACATTGGTTTTGTCGAGGCATTGGTCGTTTTTATATTGACGAAAAACAAGTTCCAGCTTCCAGCGTTCGTCGTAACAGAGGTAAGCCGTTTTGGGATCCATATCCAGATCCGACTCAAAAACGATAACGCCAAAGACACTGCGTTTGTTTTCGTACTTGCTGCTGATAAAATTCTTATTCTTTTCTCGGCAGGCAAGGTAATCTGCCTCTTCAATAGCGGCTTTCCTTGCTGACTTGTATGAGTAAAGGTAGCGGCCACCCTTGATGCAGCACTTTTTGTAAAGCACATGGTCACCAATTCCTTCGAGGACACCTTCAAAGGTGAGCATGGCATTGTGAGCAATCCGGGAATCATTCCTCTTGATGGGTGTGAGGAAATGAAGATCCGGCCGGTCGCCCAGTTCCTGAATGATACGGAGGGGCGGGAAACCCTTGTCTGCGATAATGATACCGCTCTTGATGTCATTATCCAGAATGAATGAGCGGTAGGAGACCGCATCGATGCTGTTGCCGGGAAACACCTCTGCACAGATCGGCTCCATGGCTTCGATGTCGTAGGCGTAAATAACAGAAACATCCCGGCAGCCTTTGAGCCTGGCCTTGTAGGAAAAAGCCGAAAGATCATTGACAGTACTGGTGTCCTGTTTGAGCATTCCGTCGATCGCCACATGGTGGTCAGCTGTGACCCGCGCGGCACGTTTTTGATAAAACATCCGGCGTTTCTTTCCGTCCTGCCCAAGATGCTGCAGGAAGCCCGAGATGGTATTGGCTGACATCCCTATGCCGGGGTAGTCCCTACAAACGAAGGTGCGGTTGTACTCGGAAGAAAGTCTGCCGTTTACTATAGACGGCTTGATGATCCGCAGAGTCGCGATCGCCATGATGGTATAGGCCTCTTTGATCGGATAAACATCTATGAGGTCATCGAGGAGATCGCGGGAAACCGACTTCACAAAGGCGGATGCTCCATAGGAAAGCATATCCGGGCCGGCAGCAGAAGACGGCTCCTGTTTGGAGACGAACCTGCCGCCACAGATGTGCCCGATGACCTTGCCATTGCGAGGCTGCGGATTTCCTCCGGGAATGTATTTTGTGCTGATCCGTTCCCGTACAGCATAACGATTGGGACCGTCACGGCCGTTGTCTTCAACGATAGTATTGATCGGACGCGGTACTTTGCGGATATGTTCTGGAACTGCCATAAAAACCCCTTTGATATATAGTACTATTATAATATATTCAGTACTATATATCAAGGTATTTTGAAGTATTTTTTTTCAATAATCTGAGGCAGTGCAGGCGCCCGTATAAGCGAAAAAACCGTTATTTTCAAGGAACTGTTGGAGAACGCATAGCGTTTAGGCACCAAATCGTATCGATTTTGCTGTTTTGTATAGTACAGCGAATTGGGAAAGTATTATTTAATGAATTCCAGCATTCCAAATTTTTCTATTATCTGCTTTTTCTCATCTAGTATTCTCTTTTTATCTTTTTCCAATGAAATGAAACCACCATCGCAATAGGCAGTATCAAGAATCATTCGGATTTGAAACGCGGAAAGCCCCTTGAATTCCAGTGCCAGAGGTCTGATTTCTTCTTCTCTTATGGAAAAGTTGAGATGATCTGCATATTCTTTGAGCATTATTTCTATTTTATCCCATTCAGGTTTTACTGCAGGAACAAGAGTAATTAGATGCTCAATTTCTTTTGGAATGACACGTTCTCCAGAAACTATGAATATTGTACAGTAATAGTCGTTGGCATATATGGTACGTTCAGCTATATGACGCAGGCAGGCAATGATCTTATGATTTTCTAGTGGAGCGGTATCGCCAGTTCTAAGCAGAGGATGTATGTCCTTGAGTAAGAGGAAGACGCGCTCTCCGTATCCTGCATCTTTATTGCGATCAAGAAATTCAATCAGATTCTCCGAGAAAACTTGCAGCTTTTTGGTCGCAAAGTCTATTGCGCCATATGCCATGCTGAATTCTTTAATAATGGCCCCAGACTCTTTTGCCAGATCTTTTAGGGATCCATCAACACTATGAAAATCTATATCATCTATATACAAAATTGGCCGCAATGCTTCGATATAGAGAGAAAATATTGAATTCATATTTACACTTCCATGTAAAGTAAATAACTTTTAGGCATTTGATAATTTCTATATTCAATGCCATGTATGATTGGCAGATCTATTATCTCTTCTGGAAGCTCTTTCCCTGGATCATTATACGGCCTGATAGATAATTTAGATAATACTGTGTTATTATACAATATCATAAATCTTTTATTTTTATCTGGTTCTATTTCTTTCCAATCTCCATATGTTGATTCGCTACAAGTTTTTATGCAGCTAATTACGTTTTTAACTTCAGATTCTTTCGGGAAAATAAAAGGTGCAAGTTTTTTTTCTCCTAAATCTTCAGGAGTTAATGGTGTATTATCTTTAATAAAATTTAATGCTGTTTCACGTGCTTGGGGACATGTACTAATAAAATCTCTTATAATTTCATTTGCAAATAAAATGAGTAAAGCAGCTGGTGCTTCATCAGCAAAACGGTCCAAACATGTAGAACAATCTAATTTGAATAATTCAAAGTAATTACATATTAAATCTTCAATGTGTACTCTGATAGCTGGCATATTAAGAGCATCTTTGACTATCAAATTTTTTAGCTCTTCATAACCATGATGATAAGCTTTTATATGGGTTGCATAATCTCCTTGTTTGTTATTTATTAGTTCACTTTCTGTTTTCCACTTTTCATTAAGTTTGAAATTTTGAATAATATATTCTATATCTGGATGGGACTCTGTAAAGAAAATATTACAAAATTCTTTCGCTCTGACCTCATCAATATCATCTTTATGATATATTTTATCGAATTCTAACAAAGAATGGGCTTTATCTTCTATGCCATGCACAGTAAGCCAACGTTGGAGAATTCCTTCTTGATAAAGCTTATAGATTTTGTCAATATGAAAATTGTTATATAGATCTTCGAGATTCTGTATTAATTCATCACCAATTCTCAAAAAGAACTTTATAGGTTTGTAAGAAGTCATGCTTTTTCTCCGAAAATATATTCGAGTTTATTAAGCAAACAAACCACAAACAAAGTTGCGAAGATCGGATGTAGCGCTACAAATGCTACTGACCACGTTTTTAATCCCACAGAATGTGATACCTTTTGAGAAAAGTTCATTAGACATCGTTTGGGTAAAAGATTTAGCCATATTACCTACTTTGGGAATAATAGTGTTTACAGCAAGATTTACTATATTCTTTCCAAGCATAGGAAGCAGCGTCTTACATAGTATAGGAAGCATCAGTTTACATATTATGGAAGCAAATGGGCTCGAGGCAAATAGTGATTGCAGAAGAACCGGACCGTATTTGACAAGTGCGACTTTTGCAATTCCAGCAATCGTTGACATTGCTGAGTCAATCATGCCGTCCAAGAATTTTTCAGGCTGATTTTCACTGGAAACGCATTGCCTTGCGAATTCAACTGACTGGGAAGATATGTTAACAAGCGATGGAAGATCGGTATTTTGGGACGGCGAAGTGGAATGGAAAGCGTCTGATGCTGTGTTTGACTGATGAGAATTTTGATCTTTGGAAATAGACTCTCCAATCTCAAAGATTAATACTCTTTTAATGACACCTTCTTTTAAGGCGCCTGTCATTGCCATGATGAGTTTGCTTTGGTCACCTTTTAACAGAATCTCTTTAAATTTTTCTGGATCGGAAAGATGTATGGTTTCAGCATTTTCAGCGGAATTGTTGTCTATTTGGGATAGGCCAGAGATTGTTAAAGCAGTCAACACCTTGCTTATGTCAAAAACACGAGCTTTTATGGAGTCGGAATTCCACCCAAATGGGGGAGGTGAATTGTCAGGGAATATGGTCAAGGGAGTGGTTTTGCCATTGACGATTCCAAATTCATTCGCCGTTTTTTCCAGTTGCGAAAGAAGACCGTTTCCCAGTTTTTCCAGTATTTGACCGAAAGCATCTTCAGATTTTTCTCCTACAATATCTTTCAGTTTGCGATACAACCATTCCTGACGAGACATGCTGATATATTTGGCTTTCGTAAGATCAAGATCTTCACGAAAAGACGAAACGCTTTTTGCATAATCCGATATATCCGAAGCCAGTGACTGAACAGTATCAGAATCCAGATTCGGAATCTTCTCCTGCAGTTTCTGTTGAAGCCATTCCAAGGCGTTTCTTGGTCCGCTTTCAATCGCACTATCAATCCAGTCTTTGACGATGTCGGAGAGCTGGGAGGCATTGACGACAAAATTCTCTGATGGAGAGCTCATGGTTTCATATCCTTTATTCCGTAGATGTGTCTCATGGAATCAAATGGATTTGTCGTAGATTTCTTCGTGTTTTCCCAAACATGGAAGGAAAGGGCAGCCTCTGCGGCCTGCCCCTCCCGCCAGTTTTTACACTTTGTCCGTATCGCCCGTGTCAAAGTTGCAGATAGCTTTTCTGCGTCTTACCCCGCAAATTCCAGCGCGATGCCCAGCATTCGGCGCACCGGCTCGGCTGCGCCCCAGAGGAGCTGATCGCCCACGGAGAAGGCGGACAGATACTCCGGCCCCATGAGCATCTTGCGCAGGCGGCCCACCGGTACGTCCAGCGTTCCGGTGGTGCGGGCCGGGGTGAGTTCTTTCAGCGTGGCTTCCTTGGTATTCTCCACCAGCCGCACCCAGGCGTTGTGCCCGGAAATGGCGGCTTCGATGTCGGCAAGCGGTATGTCGCGTTTCAGCTTGATGGTGAAGGCCTGGCTGTGGCAGCGCATTGCGCCGATACGCACACAGCAGCCGTCCACCGGCACAAAGTCTCCTTTTTCACGGCTCAGGCCCAGAATCTTGTTGGCCTCCGCGCCG
>JAILGY010000185.1:0-3380 GCA_024696325.1 bacterium
TTCGTATGCACGGCGTGCCGCCAGAATCGCGCAACGGCCGCACAGCGCGCGCGCCTTTTCACCGTGGACGGCAGACAGTTGTTCCAGACGCGGATCCAGACGGCTGTCAATACGGCTGATGAAGAAGCTGGCCACCGAAGCACAGCGATCCAGGGGAGCGTTTTGATCAGCGCGTTTTTCCAGCCCCTCCAGATAGGCTTCAGCGACCTGACGGGCACGTTGCGGCGAAAAGATCAGCGTGGCGTTGACGTTGATGCCTTCTTCTATCAGCAGGCTCAGAGCCCGGCATCCTTCGTCGGTGGCAGGTACCTTGATCATGAGGTTGGGACGATCAATCAGTTCCCAAAGTTTGCGCGCCTCTTCCACTGTTGCCTCGTAGTCGTGCGCCAGATGGGGCGACACTTCCAGACTGACATAGCCGTCACGGCCGTCGCTGCGCTCGTAGCAGTCTTTGAGCAAATCGGCTGTGGCGCGCACATCGTCGCGCACCAGGCCGCGGTAGATGCCGGACACATCGGCGCCGCTGCGTACCAGCGTCAAAATGGCTTCGTGATAGGCATCGCTGCCGGCGATGGCTTCCCGGAAAATGGCCGGATTGGAAGTGACGCCGCAGATGCCGTCCTGCTCCAGCTGCCGTTGCAGTTCGCCGGAACGCAACAGTTCGCGGTGCAGATAGTCAAGCCAGACGCTTTGATCAAAAGATTTCAGTGCCTTCACGGAATTGCCCGTATGCATGTGCAGACCTCCTGTCGCTTGGGTCGAAATGGTTGATTTCACCCTCATTCTTTGGGAACGCGGCGTCAAGGATGCCCCCGCGCCGGAAAACGGATCGTTTTGAGCGGTTCCATTTCTTCTGGGATCCCTATTATATATGAAATCACGGCAAAGGTACTCCTGACGTGCGTGACCGCCTAAAAATTCCGGCATTGTTCCTTGCGGCTGCCTTTAATGGTGTTGCCGTAACCGTTTGGAGCAGGCCGATTGTTGAAGCATTCCAGATCGTCGACGCTGTTGCGGGAGATGTGCAGACCGCCCAGATTCTCTTCGACCGTTATATCACCCTTAACCTGGTTGCCGGCAACCATCAGCAGACCGTTATTGCGTTCCAGCTCAATATCGCCCTTGATCTCATTGTTCATGATACGGGCGCCGCGTCCCTCCCTGAGCTCGATATCGCCTCTGATGACGGAGTCGGTGATATCCACTTTGACGGCGCCGTTTGCCTCGATATCCCCGTTGATCTGCACCCGGCGCGCCTTGAGAATGGCGCCACGCATGACGGTAATGTCACCGGTGGCGGTGGTGCCGTTCAGGCCGCAAGTGGCGTTGGAAGGAACAAGAACATTTTTGACCACCGAGGTTCCCAGCGCGCTGGCGCAGATGGTTTCCTTTGAGGCAGCCTCCGCATCGCCATTATAACAGCCTATGCCTAAGGGGATCAGCAACAGCAGCAAAGGGCTCTTCATTGGCGTTCTCCCTGGCTTTTTTGATTTTGTATTGTTTTTGGGGAAGTAATATAATTTTTATATATGGGAGAAACAAACGGGAAAGTTGGCATTTCGCCACTGCTTTGTCTTTCCTCCTTATTTATTATACACGTTAAAGGACGTCTCCAAATGTACTCTTTAAGCTCCTCGGAAAGAAATCTCGCAAACGAAACAAAGGAAAACGTGGCGACCGTTTTTGCCGCGGCAAAGGCAGCACCGGCTACTGTTGCGAATCATAAAAAATACTATGAACTGCTGGATTTTGCCGACCGGCGCGAAGCCGAGTTCGCGGCCAGGGGATTGATTGCCGCGCCGGAAAAGCTGGAACTGCTGGATGAAAACGGCCATGTGATCTGGAGTCAGGCGGCCTACGCTTTTCTGAACAAACACGAAAAGGCTCCGGATACCGTCAATCCCAGTCTGTGGGAGAATACGAAGAACAACCACCTGTATGGACTGTTCAAGGTGATGGACGGCATCTATCAGGTACGCGGCTACGATATGTCGAATCTGACTCTGGTCGCGGGGAAAACCGGCTGGATTGTACTTGACACGCTGATGAGCGTGGAGTGCAGCCGGGCTGCCATGCAGTTGGCGGAAGAGCATCTGGGCAAGCGGCCGGTGAAGGCGGTCATCATCTCTCATTCCCATATTGACCACTTTGGTGGTATCAGGGGGCTGATGGACGCGGAACAGGCAGCGGCGTCTGGCACTTCCCTGGAAGCCCAGCTGACGAGCGGAAAAATTCCCATCATCGTGCCGGCGGGCTTCGAGAAACATGCGATCAGTGAAAATGTCTATGCGGGCAAGGCCATGGAGCGTCGGGCAGCCTATCAATATGGCGTGTATCTGAAGCCTTCGGAAACAGGGCGGCTTGCCATGGGTATTGGCATGGGACAGTCCGTGGGATGTCCCTCCTACATTTCACCCAGCTTTGAAATTACCCAAACCGGTGAAACCTACACCATTGATGGCGTTACCATGGAGTTTCAGCTCACGCCCGGCACCGAGGCGCCTGCCGAAATGAACACCTGGTTTCCCGAGAAGAAGGCGCTCTGGGTTGCGGAAAACTGTACCGCGACCCTGCATAACCTCTATACTTTGCGCGGAGCCGAAGTGCGTGACGGCGCGGCCTGGGCGAAGTACATCCTGGAGGCTGTCGTGCGTTATGGCAGCCAGGTGGAGCTGACCTTCCAGTCCCATAACTGGCCGCACTGGGGCAATGCCGTGGTGAATGACTACCTTATCGAAACCGCGGCGGTGTACAAGTTTATCAACGATCAGACGCTTACCTACATCAATCAGGGCTACACGGAAAATGAAATCGCCCACAGGATCCGGTTGCCCAGGGCCCTGGCCAGAAACTGGCACAGCCGTCAGTATTACGGTACTGTGGCCCATGATGCCAAGGCGGTGTACCAGAAGTTTATGGGGTGGTATGACGCGAATCCTGTGCATCTGCATGCCCTGCCTCCCGAGGAAAGCGCGCGAAAATGGATGGCGTATATGAATCTGGGCAGTGTGGAGGCCGTGTTGCGGCAGGCCCGGGCCGACTTTGACGCGGGGGAGTTCCAGTGGGTGGCGGAGGTGACCAATACCATCGTCTTTGCCGATCCGGAAAACCGTGAAGCGCGTCAGCTTTGTGCCGACGCTCTGGAACAGCTCGGCTATCAGGCGGAATCTGGCACCTGGCGCAACGCCTACCTGACCGGAGCGCTGGAGCTGCGGCAGGGTAATGCCGTGCGTGCGGGGCAAACAAACATCTCGGCTGGGGGCGTGGTGGACATGATGCAGAACATGACCGCGAGCAACATCCTGGATTTTCTGGCCATTCTGCTGGACAAGGAGGCTTTGGGCGAGCGGGATTTCACTGTCAACTTCCATTTGGTGGAC
>JAILGY010000029.1:0-42458 GCA_024696325.1 bacterium
TGGCTTCTGATGGCGACGGCAGCGACCTGTGGCGCATTGAGACCAGACTCCGCTTCAAATTCTAAGATTTATTCTTTCGAATTATCGATGCTGTACAATATGCCGGGCCGCAAGGCCCGGCTTTTTTGTTTTTGGACTCCCCCCGGCGCTTGCGCGCCCCCCTCTCAGGGGGGCTTTAGGTTCTGGCGCCCCCTTTGGGGGAGCTGGCCGCGCAGCGGCCTGAAGGGGTTGCCCTCTCCTTGGGAGGCTTTAAAGAGCCCTGTTTTGTAGGGGCGCACCTGTGTGTGCGCCCGTGTTTTGTGCGCCGTGTTGCAATCACTGGCGACCACGCAGGGTCGCCCCTACTTCTGGCTCCTCGGAGAGGGACTGCGCGTGAACAATTCCTGGGGAATATCCTCTTGAAATATCAAGCTTTTCGCTGTGCTTTCTTCAAAGCTTAGGAAAATCTAAAGTCTACTTTAGATTTTCCTAGGTTTATCCTATACAACCTGTATTTGAAGGTTCTGGTCGGATAAAGGCAAACAAAAGCCCCGGCCTTTTCAGTCCGGGGCTTTATACTTTTCTTCTTGTGAAGCCAAATTTTTTACGCAGCCACGCTGATGGCCGCGTACCGTTCGTCATTGAGGATTTTCAGCATGGCCTCCAGCGGAGTCAGTCCCACACAGTCCATGACATGTTTGAAAGTGGCAGCGGACTGGCCGCTCACCAGCTGGACTCCGCGCCGCTTGGCATCGGAGTGGAACACGTCATGGCGGCTGTTTACATTCCAGAAGATGACGTTGGGCAGATTATAACCCGCTTCGCGGAAGCGCTGCTCCATCTGCTCATGGAAGGTCCAGCTCTTGTCGCCGCACCGGTCGATCTCCATGTCGGAGATGACGATCAACGATTTGGGCATTTCCTCTTCCGGCACATGATGTTTGATGGCAATGCCCAGCACCCGCTCGAAGGCGCCCCTGAGGTTGGTATTTTGCGCCCAGGCATTCATATCGAGGCTGGCGATCTTCTGTGCCAGCGTCTCGCCCCTGAGCAGGTGGATGCGCGAATTGTTGGAAAAGGACATCCACATGTTGTGGTAGGCGCCGGTATTGCGTTCGGCGAAGTAAATGGCCAGCCCCACGGAAGTGGCCATGGGACGGCCCCTCATGGATCCGGAAGTGTCGGCGATGACCAGGGCGTTTGTGCCCGGTGCCACATAGTTTGGCAACTGTCGCCACTGGGCTTCCACCACCTTGTCCTCCCGGGGAGTTTCCCACCAATCCGCCCAGACTTTTTCTACCAGATCGTAGGGGAAGAGCGTGCCGGAATGGATTGTTTCCTCACCGTTTATGGCCCGGTCGATATAGGCGTTGTAGCGTTCCTCGTCATGCCGCAGGAAGGCCTTGCGATAGAGCAGCATGGCCCGGCTGGGCACGGCGGGATAGCGGATTTCATCCCAGCGTCCGGTGGACATCAGCGCCTCAATGATCCCCAGTTTTTTGCGCAGTGCCCGCACGATGCGCTTGAAATCGTAGACCCGGTAGCCCAGTTTCAGTGCCGTGAGAATGCCCAGGCGGCGGGTTTCCGCCGAGCTGGAATCGGCGGTCTTGATCCACTTGGCCAGAAGGGAAATCGCGCCGTTGGGGATCTCCAGAGCGGTACGGTCCTCCTCGAACTGTTTCTTCATGGCCGCCCACATATCCGCTTCCAGCGGTGTGCCGACAAGCGTGTAAAGATCATCGTAGCGGCCATAGATACCGACCAGATCCAGATTGGGGCGCAGGGCCTCGGGATGATATTCGGCCATATGACGCATGAGCGTGCGGAAGGTGCGACGCTCGCCCAGGCCGCCGCGCACGTCGCGGCCGTAAAACGCGATCTTGACCGCCAGCAGCGGGTTTTCCCGGTACGCATCGGCAAAGAGACGGTTTATCCGTGTCTCTGCCGCTTCCCGAAGCGCGCCCATCGTACCGAACAGATCGAGCAGGCTGCTCCCCGTGCCGTTCAAGGCAAGCGCATCGTTTTCGGTGCGTGTCCACCTGGCATTTTCTCTGGCCGCATCCGCAAAATCCATGTGGTTCTCCTTGCATGACCCGTTGTGTCGTTTTATCCATGGCGTGCATGGATATGACCAAAAAATTGCTGTGAGGGTCACTGTTCAAATTTGAAGGCAGGGACCGGATTCGAACCGGTGGCCTAGTCGAAATGGGATTTGCTGCTGGGTTCACGGAACATGAGCCGTTTTTGAACAACTCGCTCTGCCGCTGAGCTACCCTGCCACTGCTGCTTTTGCTGAAGCGGCGGTGTTTCTCCAAAACAGCGCGACGACCTGTGCGGAAAACATCCTCCGATTCGCTTGCAAGAAGGAGCTTACTTGAAGAGATTGTTTCCGCAGTGGGGGCAGCTGAACGCGCTGGTGGTGGTGATGCGGTGTCCGCAGACCGGGCAGTTGAACCAGTGCCGGCAGTAGCGGCATTGCATTTCCGCAAGCCCCTGCTTTTTTTTGCACTTGGAACAGCGTTTGTACATCTTGCGCTTCTCCATGTAGTCTGCAAACAGCAGTCCGCAACGCGGGCATTCCTCTGTCCCCGGTTTTTTGATGGAAAAGCCGCAGTTGGGCGCCGGACAGACAAAAACGGTTTTGCAGTTGCCGCACCAGTATTTTCCTTTTGTCTGCTCACCACAGACCGGGCATTTCTCCATAGCGCCCCCCTTTGAGAAAGAGAGAACTTTTTTCACACCGTTACATTTTTTTGCTAACTCTCCTTTAAAAATAAACCATTTTTATCGTGGGCTGTCAATGTTCCGCCACATTGCGGCCATTTCCCCGCCATCTTTGGGCGCCTTTTTACGAATATGGGGCATGGACGTGACGTCAGAAATATTTTAGGATAGACAAAGATTAATGAGCCGCCCCTGTTCCCGTTCGTCGGGAAAGCCGGCGTCACCATGAACCGCCATCAAGGCGCTTGTCTCTCTTTGGAAGGGAAGGATCGAGGCCCATGCCTACAGAACATTCAGGATTTGTTACCGAGCGCGTAACCGAATTGAAGGATCTCCGCCTGACACTGCACCAGCTGCGGCACAAAGCGACCGGCGCGCGTTTCGTGCATCTGGCCAACGACGACCAGGAAAACGTGTTCGGCGTCGGATTCCGCACCACGCCCCTCAACTCCAGCGGTGTGGCGCATATTCTTGAACATACGACGCTGTGCGGTTCCCGGCGCTATCCGGTACGGGACATTTTCTTTTCCATGCTGAACCGCAGTCTCAACACGTTTATGAATGCCCTGACCGCCAGCGACTGGACTTTCTACCCCTTTGCCACCCAGAACCGCAAGGATTTCCATAATCTGATGGAGGTTTATCTCGATGCGGCCTTCTTTCCGCTTCTGCGGCGCACCGATTTTCACCAGGAGGGGATCCGCTTTGAGCTGGACGGCGGGAAAACGCTGCTTCCAAAGGGTGTGGTCTATAATGAAATGAAGGGCGCGCTTTCCAATCCGGCCACGCTGGCCTATTACCGTCTGACCGAAGCACTGTATCCAACGACCACCTATGGCTGGAATTCCGGCGGGGAGCCCGACGCCATCCTCGACCTTACCTGGGAGGAACTGCGACAGTTTCATGACACCTACTATCATCCCAGCAACGCCTTGTTCTACTCCTATGGCAGTTTCCCGCTGGAGGAGACGCTGGGGCTGGTTCATGAGCGGGTGCTGCGCCATTTCGGCACCCAGACGGTTCAAAGCGCCGTCCCGCTGGAACAGCGTTTTTCCAGTCCCAAGCATGTGGAAAAAAGCTTTGCACTGGAAGCTGGCCAGCCCCTGGAGCGGCGCGCGCTTTTGCTTATGGGCTGGTTGACCAATCCGATTGAGGAGCAGCTTGAAGGGTTGGGCCTGACCCTGCTTTCCGAGCTGCTTTTGGGGGATGCCGCCGCACCTTTGCGCAAGGCGCTGATCGATTCCCGGCTGGGAGAGGGGATCTGCCCCGGTTCCGGCTATCACGACGAAAATCGCGAAACTTTTTTCGCCGCCGGTCTTGAGGGAACCGATCCCGGGCAGGCAGGCAATCTGGAAAAGCTGATACTGGAGACGCTGGAAAAGACGGCCGCCGCCGGTTTCGAGCGGGAACGCGTCGAATCCGCCATCCATCAGCTGGAACTCGCCCACCGCGAAATTGGCGGCGGCGAGCCCTACGGGCTGCAGTTGCTGATGCGCCTGGTTGGCACGTGGATGCACTGCGACGATCCCCTGGCTGCCTTACGTTTTGACGAACACATCGAAACGATTCGCCGCGAGGCGGAAAATGGCTTTTTCGAAGGTCTGATCCGTAAGCATTTGCTGGACAATTCCCACAGGGTTTCGCTGCTGCTCAAACCGGATCCGAAAGAGGAGGAACGCCAGAACGCCGCGACCGCTACAGCCATGCGGGAAAAACTGGCGGCGCTTTCACCGGAGGAACGCCAGCAACTGGTCGACGAGGCGCAGGAACTCCGAGACTTTCAGGAAGGCGCCGACGATGTTTCCTGTCTGCCGAGCTTGAGCCTGGAAGACATTCCCGCCGAGGAGAACGCCACCCCCTGGAAGAACATGACGCACAACGGCGCACCGCTCTTTGGTTTTGAGCTTTCGACCAACGGCATTGGCTATTTTGGATCCTGGCTGGATTTGGCGGATGTCCCGGAGCATGTGCGCGCCTATGTGCCGGTCTTTTCGTTTCTGCTGACCCGTGTCGGCGCGGGCGGGGACGATTATCTGACCATGGCCCGGCGGATTGCCGCCGCAACCGGCGGGGTCTCGGCCACGCCTCTGGTGCTGGGCGCTCCTTCCGGTCTTCGTGATCATCGCTTGCTGCTGTCCGTCAGCGGCAAGGCGCTGATGCGCAATCAGAAGGAGATGTTTCAAATATTGAGGGATCTGCTGTATGCGCCGGATTTCAGGGATCGCAAACGGCTTGCGACCCTGCTGGATCAACTGAAGGTGTCGCTGGTCAACTCGGTTGCCGACTCTGGCCACCGCTATGCGATGCAGCTCGCGGCCGCTTCTTTGAGTGCAGCCGGCCAAAGGCGGGAGGAATGGTCCGGCATTGGCTTCATTCGTCAGGTTTGCACGCTGGCCGGGCTGGATGATTCGGGCTGGGCGGATTTTGAAGCGCGTCTTGAGGAACTGAAAATTTTTCTGGCGGAGAATGGAAGTATCCAGTATTCTGCTTTAACATCTCCGGGTGATTTGCCCATGCTGCTTGACAGTTTGCCCATTCTGACAAAGGGACATGCGGGATACGGCAATGGCGCCCGGTGTCTTTCGGGGGCGGCGTCTCCGGCAGCGCGGGCTGTGGGAGTGGCCATACCGGCGGCGGTTTCCTATGTGGCGCGGGTGTGGCCCGCTGTTACGCTGGAGCATGAGGATTGCGCCGGGTTGCTGGTGCTGGCCAAGCTGTTGCGCAGTTGCTTTCTGCATCGCGAAATTAGGGAAAAAGGCGGCGCATATGGCGGACTTGCCTCGTTCGATCCGGGAGCCGGCGTGTTCGCAATGGCTTCCTATCGCGATCCGAGACTGGCCGGAACCTTGCGTGACTACCGGCGGGCTGCGGAATGGGCCGCATCTGGTGCTTTTGAGGATCGGGATGTTGAGGAATCCATTTTGGGCGCCTTCAGCGATCTGGATCGGCCGCTTCCTCCGGAAGGGCGAAGCAATCGGGAAGTTCTGCGGCATTTGGCGGGCATTTCGCCCAAAATGCGCAAAGATTTGCGAGCCGGAATGCTGGCGGTGACGCGGAACGCCTTGTGTGATCTTGCCACGCGTTATCTGGTCAAACAGTGGGAACAAAGCGCCGTCGGCGTGTTGTCCAGCCGGGAAATGCTGCTCCGTGCCAACGAGGAACTGGAGGGCGAGATACTGACTGTTAACGAGCTGTAACCAACCAACGGAGTGAATGTATGTTTATTGACTATAGGTCACCCCGGGAACGGGCCGGACAGTTCCAGCCCAAGACGAAAAAGATGCGCGGGAGAACGATCCTGGAATGCCTGGGGATGGTGGCAGGGATCGCGGCGATTCTTCTGTGGACCACCCTGGAAATTACGCCGGTTGATACCGCTTATGAGGCGGGAGAGGAAAAACGGCCTGATTCTTCCTCTTTGGTCATACCGGAGGAGAATCCGTTTTTGAGTATGGATGAGGGCTTGCCGAAAGAGGCGGAAATGGAGCGGGATCCCCTGTTTTCGGCAGAGGAAGAGGCCACGTCCACCGCTGATGAGGTGGTGACCGGCGTTATCAATCCTGAAGAAACCTTTACCACCCTGTTGACAAAGTATCTTTCAACGGCGGAGGTCATCAAAATTGCGGATAAATGCCGTCCTGTCTTCCCCCTGGGACGGATGCAGGTGGGACAGCCCTACAAGTTTCATATCGACAAAGGGCTTTTCAGCCGTTTCGTCTATGAGATCGACGACAAGGATCAACTTATCATCACACGTGGGAAAAAAGATTTTGTGGTAAAACGCGAAAAGATTCCCTGCGAGGTGCGGATCCAGACCGTACGCGTGAACATCCGCTCCAGCCTGTCCGGTGCGGTGGCCAGTGCCGGAGAATCCCGGGAACTGGCCAGCAGGGTAGCGGGAATTTTCGCCTGGGATGTCGATTTCCTTCGCGATATCCGTGCGGGAGATTCCTTCAGCGTTGTTGTGGAAAAGCGGTTTCGCAAGGACAAGTTCGTTGGCTATGGCAAGATACTGGCTGCGGAAATTGTCAATCAGGGCACCACGTACAAGGCCTACAGGTATGAAACCCGCAAGGGCGTTTTTGGCTATTTCGACGAAAATGGCAAAAGTCTGCAAAAAGGGTTTCTGCGGGCTCCGCTTGCCTATACCCGCATATCCTCCCGTTTCACCTACCGGCGTTTTCATCCGGTACTGAAACGCTATCGTCCTCATACCGGCGTTGACTACGCGGCACCCAGAGGAACGCCGATTCATTCCGTGGCATCTGGTGTGGTGACGGAACGGGGATACAACCGGTTCAACGGCAAGTTCGTCCGGATTCGCCACAACAACGGCATGGAGACGCTGTACAACCACATGAGCAGTTTTGCGCCGGGGCTCAGTGTGGGAGGGCATGTACCCCAGGGCAGGATGATTGGCAGGGTGGGTTCGACCGGTCTTTCCACCGGGCCGCATCTTGATTTCCGTATGTACCGCAACGGCGTGCCCATCGATCCGCTTTCCGTCAAGACCATTTACGCCGATCCGGTTCCAGCGCGGAAAATTGCGGATTTCCGCGCATTGGTCAAATCCTATGCGCCCCAGTTGAAAGCCGGCGTTCCGATCAATATCGGTGTCGCGGAAAAGAAGGGCAAAAGCTTGATGAAAGGCGGGTGACCTTCAGGATTGCGGGAATGAATTGACACATTTCCGGCAACCTGTTAACTTTGCGGAAAAATTGAAGAGAGAAATGCCTTGGGGAGTTTTTACTGAGAATCCCTGAAGAAGGGATAACCCATCGAACCTGATCCGGGTAATGCCGGCGAAGGGAAGTGGCAACAAAGCGCGTATCCGCTGTGCGTTATGCGTGATAGTCGTTGTATCAGGGCCGCTTTCCGCGGCCTTTGTTTTTTTGCCTCGTGCCAGAGGCCGCATGCCCATCTTGAGGGGAAGAAGGTGTGCAATGGACGTTTCTGTCAATGAAAAACCGGTAAGTGTTTCGGAAGGTATGACCTTGTTTGCCCTCAGGGACAGCTGGAAGCCGGAGGCCGACATCATTATTGTCAACGGTTTCCCCTATGATCGTAAGGAGGACTGCCCGCTTGAGGAGGGGGATCGGGTGGTGCTGATCAGGCGTGGCGAAATTCCGGATGCCTCCGAGCTGGAAGCCCTGATGGCCTCCCGCCATACGCCCGGCGTGCACCAGAAGATGAAACGGGCGACGGTCGGCATTGCCGGTGCGGGGGGGCTGGGCTCGGCCATTGCGGTGGCCTTGGCGCGTATTGGCGTGGGGCATCTGATCCTCGCCGATTTTGACATTGTCGAACCTTCCAACCTCAATCGCCAGCAGTACTTTATCGATCAGATAGGTCTTCCCAAGGTAGAAGCGCTTGCGGCCAATCTGGGCCGCATCAATCCCTATGTGAAGGTGACCACGCACAATCTCCGGCTTACGTCACACAACGTTCCGGAGATCTTTGCCGCGGTGGATGTGATGGTGGAAGCTTTCGACCGCGCATCGGAAAAGGCGATGCTTATTGAAACTTTCCGGAGCGGTTTTCCGTCGGTCCCCCTGGTGGCCGCATCGGGCGTTGCCGGCAATGATCCGGCCAACACGGTGCGTACCCGGCGGCTTTTGGACAATTTTTATCTGGTAGGTGACGGCGTTACCGGAGCGCAACCGGGCCGGGGGCTGATGGCGCCGCGCGTGGGCGTCGCCGCGCACCATCAGGCCAATGCGGTGGTGCGCCTGCTGTTGGGCGAGGAGCCCTGAGAAAAGCATGTGGACACGCTAAGGGACAACCGCTGAAAAGTTGAAAAGGAGGCCGCTATGCAAATCTGGATAAATGGAGAACAAAAAGAAATTAAGGAAGGCGAGACCATACAGGATCTGCTCAGGGAGCTGGACTGTGATGCGGCTACGGTGGTGGTGGAAATGGACGGTACCATTGTGGCGCGCGACGCTTTTGCCGCAACCGTGCTCAATGTGGGCAACCGGCTGGAGATAGTGCGTTTCGTTGGAGGAGGGTGAAACCCTTTCCTAGGAAAAATGTTCCGATAACCGGAGCGTAAAAATAAAAATTTTTTATAAAGAGGAACAAGACGAAAGGAGCAAAATCATGGACAAATCCCCTGAATTGATTATCGCCGGCCGGCATTTCCGGTCGCGTCTGCTGGTGGGAACCGGCAAATTTTCCTCAAACGAGATCATGCGTGACGCCATTGAGGCGTCCGGCAGCGAGATTGTAACCATCGCTCTGCGCCGTGTGGATATCAACAATCCGCAGGACAACATGCTGCGCTACATTGATCGCCAGAAATATCTGCTGCTGCCCAACACCAGCGGCGCCCGCGACGCGGAAGAGGCGGTACGTCTGGCTCGTCTGGCCCGGGCGGCTGGCTGCGAGCCGTGGATCAAGCTGGAAGTCACTCCCGATCCCTACTATCTGTTGCCCGACCCGATAGAGACCTGGAAAGCCGCGCAGATTCTGGTCAAGGACGGTTTCACCGTGCTGCCCTATATCAATGCCGATCCGGTTTTGGCCAAACATCTGCAGGAGGTGGGCTGCGCGACCGTCATGCCGCTGGGGGCGCCTATTGGTACCAACAAGGGCATAAAGACGCGCGACAATATCGCGATTATCATTGAGCAGGCGCAGGTGCCGGTGGTGGTGGACGCGGGCCTGGGCGCTCCATCTCATGCCGCCGAAGCCATGGAAATGGGTGCCGATGCCGTGCTGGTTAACACTGCGCTGGCGGTGGCCCAATCTCCGGTCAATATGGCCATTGCCTTCAAGAAGGGGGTGGAAGCCGGCCGGGAAGCCTTTGTAGCGGGATTGGGCAAACAGCGCGTGCGGGCGGAAGCTTCCAGTCCCCTCACCGGATTTTTGGGAGGTATCAAGAAATGACAACCTTTGCGGAAGTGCTTGAGCAATACGACAAGGAAGAACTGCTGGCGCAGATCATGGGTAAAACCGCTGCAGATGTGGAAAACGCGCTCTGCGCCGAACAGCGTGATATGGAGGATTTCAAGGCGCTGATTTCGCCAGCCGCCGTCCCCTATCTGGAGAATATGGCGCAGCTTTCCCATGAGTCCACCCTGCGCCGCTTCGGCAACACCATCCAGATGTACGCGCCGATCTACATGTCCAACGAATGTTCCAACGGGTGTGTGTACTGCGGCTTCAACAGCAGCAATACGAATGTGGTGCGCAAGACGCTTACGCTGGACGAAATCGAGGAAGAGGCGAAGGTACTGAACCAGTACGGCTACCGTCATGTGCTGCTTTTGACCGGCGAGGACATGGACGCGTTTGACAACGACGATATGGTCTGGTCCATTCGTCGGGTGCGGCCGCTCTTCAGCTCCATCTGTATCGAAGTCTATCCCATGGATGTTGACGGCTACAAACGCATGGTCGATGCCGGAGTGGACGGTCTGACCATCTATCAGGAAACCTACGACAAGGTTCTGTACAAGGAGCTGCACAAGTACGGCCGCAAGCGGGATTTCCTTTGGCGGCTTGGCACGCCGGAGCGCGGTGCGGAAGCCGGCATGCGCAAGGTCGGCATCGGTGCGTTGCTGGGATTGGGCAATTTCTACACGGAAGCTTTCTTTACTGCCCTGCATGCGCACTTCCTGTTCAAAAACTACTGGCGCACCCAGGTCGCGGTGTCGTTTCCCCGGATCCGGCCGGCGGCTGGCGGTTTCCAGCCGCTCTTTCCTGTCAGCGATGCGCAGCTGGTGCAGGCTATTTGCGCCATGCGTCTTCTGCTTCCCGATGCCGGTTTGACCATCTCTACTCGAGAGAGCGCGGAACTGCGTGATCATCTGCTGCTGCTGGGAATCACCCAGATGAGCGCCGGTTCCAGCACTGCGCCGGGTGGTTACGCGCATCATGACGCCAGCACCGGACAGTTCAACATCAACGACGATCGGACTCCGGCGGAAATCGCCCAGATGCTGCACAGCCACGGCTATGAAAGCGTCTGGAAGGACTGGGATCCTGCCTTCATGGAAAAGGGTGCCTGAGAAAATGGCGGCATGACCATGCCCAAGGTTGATTTTTCTCTGTGTCTGATTACCGCCCGGAATGTGCTTCCCGCAGACAGGGGCCTGCTGGATGCGCTCCGGGCGGCGCTAAAAGGCGGTGTGCGCTGTATTCAACTGCGTGAAAAGGAGATGCCAACCGCCGATCTGTTGGGACTTGCCCGCGATGTGCGCGCCCTGACCAAAGAGTTTGGGGCTCGGCTGCTTATCAACGGCGATGTTGAGCTCGCGCTTGAATGCCAGGCCGACGGCGTGCATCTGGGAATTTCTTCCCCATCGGTAGCTGCGGCCCGTCGGCGGCTGGGGAAGGATGCCATTATCGGTTTTTCCGCGCATTCTCTTGACGATCTGTACAGCGCCGAACGCGAGGGCGCCGATTTCGTCACTTTCAGTCCGATTTATTTTACTCCGTCCAAGGCGGCCTATGGCGCCCCACAGGGGGTGGACAAACTGCGCGAATTTTGCCGGAACGCCTCAATTCCGGTTTTTGCACTGGGCGGCATCAAATTGGAACGGGTAGCGGAAGTGCTTGACGCGGGTGCCGCGGGTGTGGCCTTGATATCGGCCATTCTTGCGCAGCCCAATCCGGAATCTGCCACACGTGACTTTCTGCAAAGACTTGGAGCAGTTTAATTTTGAGTTTTTCCTGTCATTCTGATGCACAACGCGCCGAAGAATCTCCGGAGATGCTTCGCTCAGCATGACAAGAGCATGGTTCACGAGTATAAAAAACGGCCGGGAAACAGGGAAGATTCCCTGTTCTCCGGCCGTCCTTTTTTCAACCGGTCAGATTCTCAAAAACCGGGCAAATCAACTATTATTGCCTCAAGGGGAAGGCAAGCAGATAGCTGCGGCCTTTCTTGCCGGTAAGTTTCGGAGCCTCGGTCGCCACAAACAGTACCTCGTCTTCCGTAACGGTCACGCCCGCCAGCGGTATTTCCATTTTTTCCCCGATAGTTCCCTTGACAAACATGCCGCTTCGAAACTTGACAACGCTGATCCAGCTGTGCTTCACGCCGGGCATTATGCCTTCAACAATACCCATGCCCGTTTTCTCTGCCGCCGGCAAGACCACTTCCCGTATCTGATCGCCATCCAGATCGATTGCTATCGGTTTGACTTCCACCGCCGTTACATCGTCCAGTTCCGCAACTTTGGACGTGCTTCCATGGATATTGTGCATTGCCGTCGAGAGACTTGCTCCCATCTCTTTGGGCGATTCATAGATCTGTTCGCTGCCATCCGGAGAATAGATGTAGAGCTTGTTGTTGCGCACGTAGACGAATTCGCGCCGGCCATTGCCGGTGACATCCATGCAGTTGCCGCTGACCGCGACGAAGTCAATTGGCAGATCAAACCCCGGCTTCATCGTGGAGATCTTGCCTCCGTTCAGAACATATTGCTCCATCTTGCGCCCAAAGAAAGTCAGACGATCGAAATCCTGCCCCAGAAGGACCTCCGGAATACCGTCACCGTCGCGATCGATGGCGCCCAGAATACGGCCTATGTTGTTTTTCTTTACGGTGAGCGAATTTCCATTCAGAGCCAGAATGGCACTGGATATCCGCTGATAGCCTTTCACATTGTCATTGGCTCTGGAAAGCCAGCCGGTAAGCGCCAGATGAAGCGCCTCTCCGGGAGCAGGCCGCCACCAGTTGACCGCCAGCATTTCTGCCGCACCGGTCAGGCTGGTCTGGGCAATGCGCGTCATGCCGCCGCCAGAGACGTCATAGACAAATACATTGTTGCCGTTGACCGCCGCCATCAGACGACGGCCGTCCACCACTATGAAATCGGTATAGGTCACGCCCATCGGCAATTCACCCCTTTGCTGAAAACCGGGGAACTGCGTGCCGTAGCGGACAACGGAATTTCCGGCATAGGCGCCGGCCGGCGTTGCCTGCTGTTCAAGCCGGTACGGGACGGAACCGGTTGCGGTACCTGCCTGCCCCGCCGGAACCATGGTCATGCCGCCCCCCGCGGTTGCGGCGGTCCCCAGCGGCAGCAGACGCATGCCGGATGCACTTGAGTTTGCAGGAGCAGCAGCTACCGAGCGCCCGGCGGCTTTGGCCTTGCCGTAGCTGTGAATGACATGGAAATAGGGATCGCGAGCCTCCAGTCGACCGCCGTCGTAGACGAATACCATGCCCACCTGCTGATCGGTTGGCGCGGAGGGGGCTGCGGGACGCGAAGCCTGGGATGCTGCATAGCTGCTCCATTCAAGCTGCGGAATGGCGGCTTTCAGGCTGTTGAAAACCGCTTCACCGTTGCCGGAATAGTCCCAGAAACGGGCGGGCAGACCCTGATAGCGGCGAACCGGATCACCCGGCTGGATGCTTGCACCGCTGATCTGGCCAATCAGCCGCGTATAGGAGTATCCGCTCTGGATCTTGGTCACCTGAATGTAAGCCTTCGGCTGTTCCACCGTGCCGACCACTTTTTTGGTTACGGGGTGCATTATTTTTTCACCCGGTTGGATAACGGCAAAAATATCTCCCACCGCCAGCCGGCTGGTCGCGTCAAGATCGATGAGATACTCTCCGCCCATAAGAGACACTACATAACCGTCCACCGCCTTGAAATCCCGCTTCAGGCTTTCGTCCACCACAGCAGCCCGCAGCGGAATTCCAAGGACAAGCAACGCCAACAGCATGAGTCCGATTCTGAATTTTTGTTTCACTGTTCATGACCTCCCCTGATACGCGTTTCAAACGCGCGAGGTTAATGTTTTTTCCACCTTTTTTCTACAAGCATCCACTCTGGAACTATACAGCATCACTTGCAAGACGCCAATACACAAATGCTTTTTGCGTTCTGTCCCGAAAGCGGCGGATGATGCTCCGGAGTTTTCCGGAAAGGATGGCAAATGTTATTCGTGAAGTTGGGGATACATTTGAGGAAAATGGTCTTTGAAGGCCTTTGCGGTTTCATGGCGGAATTTTTGTTTCAGGTTGCTCCATTTGTATGGCAGCATATCGGGGAAAGGAATGATGAGGAGGGGACATGGACTTTCTTCCGCGCTGGATCGCCCTGGAAGTGACCCGGCGCTGCAATCTTGATTGCGTACATTGCCGCAGTTTCGCAGAAACTGTCGCGCCGGACGAGGAGCTGGATACTGGTGAAGTCCTGGCATTGATGGATGCAATGGCCGGGTTGTCGTCACCCGCGCTGGTTTTGACCGGAGGCGAGCCGCTGCTGCGCGGCGATCTGTTTGAACTTTTACGTTATGGTACGCAACGTGGCCTGCGGATGTGTGTCGCGACCAATGGCGCATTGCTGACGGAACGGCACTGCCGTGAATTTCTGGCGGCGAAGGTGCGCATGGTGTCGCTGTCGCTGGATGGGGCAACTGCCGCGGTACATGACGGTTTCCGGCGGGTTTCCGGTGCGTTTGCGGCCACGCTGCATGGCGCCGCGTTGCTGCGCCGCCATGGCATTCCTTTTCTTGTCAACTCGTCTTTTACCCGTGTCAATCGTGGCGCTATGGCGGCGGTTTGCGATCTGGCCAAGGAACTGGGGGCGCTTGCCTGGTACATGTTTCTTGTCACGCCTTCCGGGCGGGGGCGCGAAATTCTGGATGAACTGATCCCCGCCGGGGAGTATCTGGAGATTTTGCGCTGGCATCGTGACCGTGAACGGGCGGAAGAGTCGTTGATCATGCGCCCGACCTGCGCTCCCTACTATTTTCGTCTGCTCGCGCAAAATCCAGGCGAGGAGCGCCGGCATCTTGACGCCGCGTTGGCAACCGGCTCGCGACGTGGTTGCCTTGCTGGACGCAGCATCTGTTTTATTGACGCCTGCGGCAATCTCAAGCCCTGTTCCTATTTTCCGGATGCGGCGGGCAATGTGCGCGAGACGCCGCTGCACAAGCTCTGGTTTGAGGCAGAGCTCCTGCGGGAACTGCGCGATCCGCAAAGTCTGCGCGGTGCGTGCGGCTGCTGCGCTTTCCGCGAGATCTGCGGCGGTTGCCGGGTACGTGCCGCTGTGCTGCGCGGCGATTTCCGGGAAGCGGATCCCTTCTGCCCATGGCACGGCTCTGCAGCTTTATAGTATGAAAAAACGGAGAGCCTTTTTGGGGGGAACAGATGTGAGGAATCATCCTTTGGAGCGAGCATGGTAGTAACCTTGAAACATCTTTTTCATCGGAGGCGGGGCCGCATTCCGCAGCGTCGCCAATGAGTTCGCCTTCCGGATTTCTGGCGGCCTGCCGCAGCCAGCCTGTGGCCTGTACGCCGGTCTGGCTGATGCGTCAGGCGGGACGGGCGCTTCCCGAATACCGCGCATTGCGTGACCGCTTTTCCTTTTTGCAGTTGTGTAAAACTCCCGAACTGGCAGCGGAAGCAACGTTGCTGCCGGTGCGTGGTTTGAAGGTGGATGCCGCCATTCTGTTTTTTGATATCCTGCTTCCGCTGGAATCTCTGGGATTGCGCCTTGATTTTACCCCGGCCCCGGTGCTGGAAGCTCCGGTGCGAACCGTGCAGGCAATTGCCGCTCTGCGTACGCCACGGGTTGCCGGGGATTTGCCCTTTCTGGCGCAGAGTGTCCGGATGGCGAAAGAGGTTTTGGGACAAACGCCGCTTATCGGTTTCTGTGGCGCGCCCCTGACGCTTGCCTGCTATCTGGTGGAGGGTGGAAGCAGCGCAAATTTTCCCCATGCGCTTCGCATGATGCGGGAAGAACCCGCCCTGTGGGATGCGCTCTTGAACAAACTGACGGATCTTGCCATCGACACCTTGGCCGTCCAGGCCGCGGCAGGCGCTCAGGCACTGCAAATCTTCGACACCTGGGCGCAGCTGCTTGATCCGGAGGAGTACCGCATCCGTGTGCTGCCGCATACCCGGCGGCTGGTGGAAGCGGTACGGGGCTCCGTGCCGGTTCTCTTCTTTTTGCGCGGCGGCGCACCACTCTGGCTGCGTGAATGCGGCGCGGATGTGGTGTCGGTGGATGAAAGCGTTACGCTTGCACAGGCGCGCAGGGCGAGCGGCGGCAAGGCTGTGCAGGGCAATCTTGCTCCAGAGCTGCTCAAACGGCCGATTAAAGAACTTGAAGGGCATGTACGCCGGGTGCTTGCGGAAAATGAAGGCGCCCCGGGGCATATTTTCAACTTGGGGCACGGGGTGCCGCCGGATACGCCGGTGGAGAATCTGCGCTTTGTGGTGGACTGTGTGCACCGGCTGGGCGCCGGAAAGATCCATCCGCAGGGACAGGAGATGAATCCATGAGCGAACCTGACAAGGCGAGAGCCCTGGTTTTGCTGAATCTGGGCGGGCCGGAAAATTTGGAGGAGGTGCGGCCCTTCCTGCGGCGGCTCTTTTCCGATTGCGCCATGCTGTCCTTGTTGCCGGGTGGAGTGGGGCAGGCGGCCTTTGCCCGGTTTCTGGCCTGGCTGCGGACGCCACAGGCCTTGTCCAGGTACCGCGCCATTGGTGGCGGATCGCCCTTGCGCGCATGGACGCAACGGCAGGCACGCGCGATCTGTGAGCATTCGTCATGCTCTCTTCGGCCTTTTGTCGCGCTGCGTCATTCCGCGCCTTTTGCCGCGGAGACGCTGGCCGTGATTCGCGATGCCCACATCGATGAGGCGGTGGTGCTGCCCATGTATCCCCAGTATGCCGCGGCCACCACCGGCAGTGCGCTCAAGGATTTTGAAAAGGCGGCCGTGCTTGTACATCCGAACTTGCGGTACACGGTGATTGGGCCGTGGTATCTTGACGCCGGGTATCTGGATGCTCTGGCCGCCACCGTGCGCGAAGGGTTGAGCGCCTTTTCCGAGGAACAGCGTTCTCGGGTACCCATCCTCTTTTCGGCGCATGCGCTGCCGCAGCGGATGATTGATCGGGGCGATCCCTACCTGAAGCAGACGTTCGGGACGGTGCGTGGCGTGGTGGATCGTCTGGGGGAATGTACCTGGCATCTGGGTTTTCAGAGCCGCAGTGGTCCGGTGCGCTGGGTTGGGCCCTCCATACGCGAAATCATGGAGCGGCTTTCCCGGCAGAGGCATCGGACGCTTTTGATGGTGCCGGTTTCGTTTGTCTGCGATCATCTGGAAACGCTCTGGGATATGGATGTCGAGTATCGCAAGCTGGCAAAAAGTCTGGGGATCCTCCACTTCGTCCGTTCGCCCGCGCTGAATGTGCGCCCCGATTTCGTCGATGCGCTGGTCCATTTGGTGGAAGAGCAGGTTCGGCGGGAGGCTGCCCAGGAACAGCAGAAAGCCTTGCCGCCCTGCAGGTTCTGAAAAGCAGCGGTTGAACAGTTGAAAGGTATGACCGCAAAACCGTGGCTGCCAGTATGCGGCGGCAAAACTTGCAGGCCAGGGCAGCAAGGAAATACAAAGCCACAACCAACTCAAAGCACGATCTCCCCGTTGCGCCCAATCTGCTTGCTCAAAATTTCAGCGCCAGCGCTCCAAACCAGAAATGGGTTAGCGATATCACCTATCTCCGGACCAATGCGGGCTTGCTGTATCTTGTTGTAATTATTAGCCTGTTTTCATGGCTGGTTGTTGGTTGGACAATGGCGGAGCGTATGACGGCCGAGCTTGTGTGTGAGGCCTTGCAGATGACGCTTTGGCGGCGCCAAAAAACACGATGCTATTGCAGCATGAGCGGCAAGGGCAACTGCTACGACAATACCTGCGCTGAAAGTTTTTTCACAACTTGAAGGTCGAGGCCATCCAGGGCGAGAGCTTTGTCACTCGTGAAAAGATGCGTCAGGCTGTATTCGAATATATTGAAGTTGACTACAATCGTACCCGCCGCCATAGTGCCATTGGATGTATCAGCCCCATGGCGTTTGAAGCACGTCAACACGCTTAACTCAGTGTCCACTCATGACGGGCAAGATTAGTACGATGGAGCGAGATAATGGCTCAACAAGGAACAATCAAAAAACTCTACGTCAGTGGTTTCAAGTCCATCCGGGAATTAAATGATTTTGAACTGCGCCCTCTGAACATCTTCATCGGCGCGAACGGCGCGGGCAAGAGCAATCTGGTGCAGCTTTTCCGAATGCTCATGGCTATGGCCGGGAAGCATTTTCAAAAATTCGTCCTGGAAAATGGCGGGGCAGACAATTTTCTTCATAATGGGCCAAAGCATACGGAGACAATCAATCTTGCATTGGAGTTTATATCACATAGTTCATATTCAGAAGGATCAAATTTTTACAGGTGTATACTAACACCTACAGTTGATGATATATTTCTGATTGAAGAAGATAGGAAATATAAAGATTCAAACTGGAATAGTTATGGAAGTGCATCAAAAGAGAGCAGATTATGCGAAAAAAGTGATGAGAAGTCAATGATAGGAACTAGTTTTGGTATTGGTTATTATGTTTATAATGCTATATCAAATTGGATGGTCTATCATTTTCATGATACAAGTCCTGCATCGCCTATGCGACGATCCGAGATTATTGAAGATAACTTCAGGTTGAGACATAATGGCAGCAATTTGGCTCCATTTTTGCTTTCATTAAAAAATACTTTTTTCAGTAGTTATGATGAAATTGTAAACGCCATACGTTTAGTACTCCCATTTTTTGATGATTTCATCCTTGATATTTTCAAGTACGGTGAAGCGGAAAAGGTCAGATTGAGTTGGCGGCAAAAGGGTTCTGACTTCCCGATGCAGCCCTATCATCTGTCTGATGGGTCCATCCGTTTTATCTGCCTGGCCACGGCGCTTTTGCAGCCGAATCCACCCTCCACCATCATTATCGACGAGCCGGAACTGGGTCTGCATCCGGAGGCCATCCGCATGCTGGGCGAGCTGATGCAGGACGCGGCCAAACGCGCGCAATTGATTGTGGCCACACAGTCGCCGCTTCTGCTCGATCAGTTTGCCGTCGAAGACATTGTGGTGGTCAGACGCGAAGGCGGGCAATCCGTTTTTTCCCGGTTGCAACGGGACGATTTCGCCGAATGGTTGGAGGAGTATTCTGTGGGCGATCTCTGGACCCGAAATATCATTCAGGGGGGCAGCAACCATGAGTGAATGCCCTGCATCCTTTGCCGAGGTGATCGTGCTGACGGAAGGCACCACAGAACAGCTTTTCGTCAAATGCCTGCTTGCTCCGTATCTGGCTTCGCACGGTGTCTACCTGACCCCAATACAGTTGAGCAAGCCCGGCGAGAAGGGCGGGGACGTGAAATTCGCCCGGGCTAAAAATGATATCGGCAAACACCTCAAGCAGCGGCCTGACACACGGATCACTCTCATGGTGGATTACTACGGCATCAAGTCCGACTGGCCGGGCCATGCGGAGGCGAAACAGCGCCGTGACCACGTCGAAAGCGCGGCCATCATGCGACAGGCGACCGCACGGGCAGTAGCGGAACTCTTTCCTGGGCTTGATGCGGAGCGGCGCTTCCTGCCCTATGTTTCCATGCACGAGATCGAGGCGCTGTATTTTAGCGATCCCGCCTGTCTTGCGGAGAAACTGGACGTTGAGCAAAAACGGATCGACGCAATTCTCGCGGAGTGTGGGGAGCCGGAGCGTATTGATGATGGTCGGGAAACCGCACCTTCCAAACGGTTGGAAGCGCTCATGCCCCGCTTCAAGAAAACCGTGACCGGCATTGCCGTTGCAGAGGCCATAGGCATTACAACCATGCGGGCAAAATGCCCGCTCTTCGACGCTTGGCTGCGCGACCTGGAATCGTTTGCCGAAAACAACGAATTTGTGGAGGAGCTGGACGGGACGGTACCTGGCGCATGAGGGACGGAGTGCGCAGCGGCTTGGCTTGCATGAAGGGAGAGGACAGAAGTGCACAGTGAAATTGAACGCCGTTTTCTGGTCACCGGCGATGCCTGGCGAAAGGACGTGGCAAGCCGTGAGGAATTGTTTCAGGGTTATCTGCACGTGGGTGATGAAAAGGCGATCCGGGTGCGTCTTGCTTCCGCAGGCGCGACGCTGACCATCAAGGCAGCGATCAGCGACATTGTGCGCCATGAATTCGAATATGCGATTCCGCCGGATGATGCGCGGCGTTTGTTGGATCTGTGCGGCTCCCGTCGCGTTGAAAAGATCCGCCACCGTCTGGAGTACGCGGGAAAAATCTGGGAAGTGGACGAGTTTCTGGGAGAAAATGCCGATCTGGTGCTGGCGGAAATTGAGCTGGAGTGTGAAGGGGAAGAATTTGCAAAACCACCCTGGCTGGATCTGGAAGTGACAGGCGATCCGCGCTACAGCAATGCTGCGCTGGCCCTGCTGCCCTTTGGACGTTGGCGGGAGCGCAAAGGCCTGTCTGCTTTGTCCTGAAACTCTGCGGAAATTTTTACGTAAAATTATACAAATTTCTAAGTCATTATCTTTACAATAAAAAATTGGCATCATGCATCTCGATCCATTATCATAAAGAACAGGTTTTCAAGAACGCCACCCTTCGGAGAAAGGAGAGGCGCCATGAAGGGAATGCTGACGCTTTGTTTGGTGTTGTGCTTGTGCACTCCTGTCTGGGCACAGAAGTTGACCACCTTTCTTGATGAGACGGAACGGCGCGCGGCGGCGGAAACACTTCAGCATGCATTGGAAAACAACAAGGATGGTGCGGAAAGTTCCTGGGCCAATCCGGAACGTCGCCATTCGGGAGCCATCACGCCCACACGCAGCTACATCAACGAGGACAATCTTTCCTGCCGTGAGTATATCTCGACTATTATGATTGAGGGCGCATCGATGCGTACACTTGGCTCCGCCTGCCGTAACGGCGAGGGGGGCTGGGTCGTCATGGGAGAGCGGACGGAAGTCTCGAGCTCAAATCCGCAACATGTCTACGTCTACCGTGATCCCTACGTCTACGGTTCTTCGGTGTATACCTGTTATGCGCCTGCCTTCTACCCGCACAGGCTTTTCTTCAGCTTCGCCTT
This sequence comes from bacterium, assembly GCA_024696325.1. Taxonomy (GTDB): domain Bacteria; phylum Desulfobacterota; class Desulfuromonadia; order Desulfuromonadales; family JAAYDE01; genus RGIG7977. The sequence continues at coordinate 20,609 of JAILGY010000029.1, forward strand.
TGGAACAGGCGCTTTTTTCTATCCCTATTTTTACGATGGCTGGTGGTATGGCGGGCCGTATTACCACCATCACCACCATCATCATCCGCCCCCTCCGCCTGGTCCGGCACCGCATGGTTTTCATGGCGGTCCTCCTGGCCATGCGCCCGGGCATGGGCCGCATGGCGGATTTCACCGGAGTGGTCCGCCGGGCGGGCATTTTCATGGCGGGCATCACGGCCATGGCCCCCGCCGCTGAAACCTTTCAAAGTTTCAAACACCCGGGGCGGGCATGACGCTTGTCCCGGTTTTATCTGACAGAATGGAAAGGAGACACGAAAAATGGGTATTCTGGATATTCTCAACAACGGCGACTTGCGCGAGAAATTGAAAGACCTGACCGAGCAGGTCAAGTCTTCGGCGCAGGAGATGAACTCCACATCGGGGAGTTGGGGCGAGAAGCTGAAGAATCTGACGGAGCAGGTCAAAGCCTCTGCGCAGGAGTTGGGCGAAAGCCTGCCGGGGGATAAGAAAACTAAAACGCTGGTGGGTGCGGGCGCTCTGGGGGCTCTGCTGGGAGTGATATTTCCCAAAACGGTCAAGGTTGCGGGACTGGCCGGAGCCGGAGCCGCTGCCTGGTATTTTTACAAAAAATGGGCGGCCCAGAAGAAAGCGCAGACATCGGCGGCAAACGGGGAACCCATGGCCAAGCAGGATTCCCTGGATCTGCAGGATCCTGCTGCCGTGCTGCTCTTGCAGGTTATGATCGCTGCTGCTCGTGCCGACGGCCATGTCGATGCCGAGGAGCAGTCCCGCATTACCACTCTGGTACAGCAAATGTTCCCCGAACAGGACACCGCGTCGCTGCTGCGGCAGCTTGAGACGGCAACCGTGAATCCGGCGGATATTGCCCGGCAGGTGGGTTCCGCGGAGCAGGGCGAGGATGTCTACCGTCTTTCCTGCCTCATCATTGACATTGACGAAGAGGCGGAACGCCGCTATATGAACGAGTTGGCGCAGGCGCTCAATATTTCGGAGGAGACAAGGGCGGCGCTGGAAGATGAAGCCCGGGAAGCCCGCCTCAAACTGGAAGCAATCTGAGAAGAGCCCGGATTGGAGAACCGTCGCAGTGCTCTGTCTTTGAAAAATGCTGTTGTCTCCGCAGGTTGGAAGACGGTGATGTCGGGAGGAAACTATGGATGGAAGATTTTGGCTGGTTGTGGGATGCAAGGCAGTCTTTGCAGTGATGCTGATCTACTTTTGCTATGCTCTCTGCATACCGATCCTGTCCATTCTGAAAAGAAACGGGCATGAAAAACCTTGGAAATCTATCCTGAACATTTTTCGTTTCCTCAAGGAAATCAAGGGAATACAAAAGGAGCTCAAGAGCGACGAGCTGCAAAGCTCCATACGTTTTCTTCAGAATTCCATTATAATTTCCATTATTTTGATAATTTGGTTCTGCTTTTTTGTGAAGATCTGATTTTGAAGTGCAACCGCTTCCTTTGATGAAAAAAGCGGCTCCCGAGGGAACCGCTTTTTTCATCTCTCACCATTTCCGTTTATTCCAACATCTTTAGGATTTGCTCGGTTTTTTCCTTGAGCAGCTGCGTGTTGCCGCGGGTTTCCACATTAAGCCGGATCACGGGTTCGGTATTGGAAAGTCTCAGGTTGAAACGCCAGTCGTCAAAGGCGAGGCTCAGACCGTCGGTTTCATCCCGTATGCCGCCGGGGAAGGCTGCTTCCACAGCCTTCAGGGCTGCCTGAGGATTGGCGTTGCGGCGGTTGATCTCTCCGGAAACCGGGAATTTCGCAACGCGTTCGTTGACCAGCGCGCTCAGGGGCTGATGGCGGTGGCAGAGTGCCGATACCACGATCAGCCATGGAATCATGCCGCTGTCGCAGTAGAAGAAATCCCGGAAGTAGTGATGCGCGCTCATTTCGCCGCCATAGACGGCATCCTCGTTGCGCATGCGTTCCTTGATGAAGGCATGGCCGCTTTTTGATTCCACCGTTTTGCCGCCCGCCGCCGCGACCAGTGCCTGGGTGTTCCAGATCAGCCGGGGATCATGGATAATGGTTGCACCCGGATGACGGGTCAGGAACATCTCCGCCAGCAGACCTACCAGATAGTAGCCTTCTATGAAGGCACCCGTTTCGTCGAAGAAGAAGCAGCGGTCAAAATCGCCATCCCAGGCAAGACCCAAATCCGCGTGATGGTAGCGCACCGCCTTCGCGGTCAGGTCACGTTTGTCCGGGAGCAGCGGATTGGGCACGCCGTTGGGGAAATGCCCGTCCGGCTGGTGCTGAAGCCGGATGAATTCGAAGGGCAGATGCTCCGCCAGCAGGTCCAGAACCGGGCCGGCGCAGCCGTTGCCGGCGTTGACGACGATTTTGAGCGGCTTGAGCGCCGCCTTGTCGACGAAGGTCAGAAGGTGACGGATATACTCCGCACGGTGGGCGAGTTGCCGCTCTTCTCCGCACAGGGGCCGGGGAGTAAAATCTTCCATTTCCACCAGCTTGCGGATGTCGCCCAGTCCGGTGTCGCCACTGATGGGACGCGATTGCGCGCGCACCAGCTTCATCCCGTTGTATTCGGCGGGATTGTGGCTGGCGGTGACCATGATGCCGCCGTCCAGCTGGAAATGGGCGGTGGCGAAGTAGATCTCCTCCGTGCCGCAGACGCCGATGTTGTGTACCGTTACGCCTTCCTCACGCAGGCCGCGGGTTACAGCGGCCTGGATCGCCGAACCGGAGAGACGGACATCCCGCCCTATCGCCACCGTCCGGGGCTTGAGCCATTGCGCGTAGGCCCGTCCGATGCGCCATGCCAGCTTTTCGTTCAGTTCTTCCGGAACTTTGCCCCGGATATCATAGGCCTTGAAGCATGTCGTCTTCTGCATGACCGGATCCTCCTTTTCCTTGCGTTTTGGACCTACAATATCTCGTGAACGTCAGGAACCATGTCAACTTTGACCGGAATTTGGTAGTTGCGTTCCACCTGGACCGGTTTGTTCATTTCCTCCAGCAGAGCGTTGTCCCGTCCGTAGATATCGCTTTTGAAAACAACCGAACCGTTCGCATTGGCCTGGGCCGTCCAGTAGAACAGCATAATGGGCATGGGCTCGTTCAGGTTGATGTTTTTGGTTTTGTTGGTGGCCAGCACCGCACGCAGACTCTTGGAAGCGGCCGGAGATTTCAACAGGAGATCCGCCAGCTCGAAGGGACGATCGATTCTGACGCAGCCGGAACTGGTACCGCGATTGCCACGTGAAAAACCGCCGCGGTTGGGGGTATCATGCAGATAGACGGAGTGCGAATTGGGGAAGATGAACTTGATGCGCCCCAGGGCATTACGCGGGCCGGGTTCCTGCCGCAGCAGGTAGGGGAATTTTCCCTTGGCGTGGCGGTAACTCGCCCAGTTTATCGAACCAGGGCTAACCGGACGGCCCTGGCGGTCCAGAATCTGGATGTTGCGGCGCGCCAGATAACCGGGATCGGCCATCATCGCCGGCACGGTGTCTTCCGCGATAATTGTGGGCGGCACTGTCCAGGTAGGGTTCACAACCAGGAAATCAATCTGGGAACGCAGAGCCGGTGTCTGTCGCTGCGGCCGGCCCACCTGCACCCGTGAAGACCAGAGGACATGGCCATCCTTCATCAGATAGGCCATATATCCGGCTATATCCACCAGTACGTACTGCTTGGGCACATTGCGCAGAAACCAGCGCATCCGCTCAAGGTTAACCCGCATTTTGTTGATGCTTTGGGAAGAACCAACTGTCGATACCGCTGCTGCCGGCGTTTCTGGAGGCATGTTCAGGGCCTCAAGCGTGCGCGGGCCAGCTACGCCGTCAGGGGTCAGGTTGTGGCGCTGCTGGAAGTTTTTCAGGGCCTGGATCATGCGCGCATCCATGGTTTCCGGAACTGGCGCGGTCAGATCGCCGCTTGCAATCAGCCGTTCACCCAACTGGGCAACCCTTGGGCCACGCGCACCTGCCCGCAAGGGGGTGCCGCCGCCCGTCCCCCGCACGCTGAGCGCCCCGGGATTTCTGCGGTAGCGGCTCATCGCGTCCCTCAGGCGGACATAGTCTGGATGCTGCGGCAACAGCTGGCGCAGCATTCCGGCGACGCCGTTTCGCGCCAGCCTGTCCTGCACGTAGGGGAGAAAATCGTCGCGGCTGACGGGCTGGGCAAAGTTCCAGGCGGTATGCATCAGGCCTTGCGGCACCCGGCCGAAGGCCAAATGATGGGCCATCAGCAGCAGAGCATCGCTGCACAGCAGATCAAAACGCGCGGTCTGGGTGGCGTTGAGCCGTCCCTGTTGCAGTTCACCGTACATTTTCTTGAGCGTGGTGATGTGGTAGTCCGAAGGCCTCAAACCGTCGTTTGCGATATCGTCGATGCTGTTGAGCAGCTCTTCTACCGTCTGCGTATTCTGCCAGGCCGGCTCGAAATTGCGAGACTCGTAGAAACGCGGCAACATGTTGGTCATTGCCAACCAGGAACCTTCCACAACCAGACGCTCTCCGCTGCGGATGCGCTCCATCTCCGTATGAATGGCGTTGCTCAGATCCGAGGCTGCAACCGGCACCAGCATCCCCGCCCATATGATACCCATCAACAACAGAAACCGGAATTGCCGGCGCAATCCGGACCGGTGATTTTGCTCAAACACGTCTCTCCTCCACTTGAAATCAAAAAATTTTTCATTTTTCTGCAAAACAGCCTTGCCTTTTTTTTGGGCATATTCGGCCAACAAGCTCAAGTATCGCAAGATTTCTCATGGAAAATCAATATATTTATTGCAGGATGCGTGGTTGGGTACTGTCTCGTAATGTCCTGAAAAATATGGATTTTAACGGAGCCGGGACAAGGTGTTTTTCTGCCGGGCGCAAAAGCCGCGGCAACGCGCCGAAAGAGCTGGGGAAACATCCACTCCTACGCTTTCCACTCTGTGGAAACTTGTGCAGGGAGCGGTCCTTACGCTATAAGGAAGAACCTTTCCATGGGTGGAAGGGACGTTTCGGTGTCCACTTTTCGTGGGTGAAAAGGGAAGAGGGGCGTACATCCCCCGCGGACCCGCCGCTGTGATCAGCCGTTTTTCGTCTTTTGTGCCACTGGGCCTCCTGAAGGGGCCTGGGAAGGCAGACGGAAAACCATGACTGTAAGCCAGAAGACCTGCCGGAACGTATATATTCACACTCTCTTCGGGTGATTGGGAGGGCGTCCTGATGTGCGGTGCGCAAAGGTTTGCGTGGGCCTGGCGGAGGCGTTTGCGAACCTGTACGGGAGAGCCCGCTCTTCTTTTGATGGGAAGAGATCGGGCTTTTTTGTCGGCCGCCGCGGTCCAGGCTTGCCTTGCGCCTTTCATCGCGGAGGGAACAACTGCGAGGAGGTTGTTTATGGCAAGAACGATGGCAAGGATTATGGTGTTGCTGCTGACGCCGCTGTGGCTTGGGGCGTTGGCGGCCCAGGGGCTTCTGGCTCAGGAAACGAAAGGCAGGGAACCGGCGCCGAAGGATTCGGTGGCACTGGAACCGGTGGTGGTCACTGCCACCCGTATGGAAACGCCGCTTCAGGAAGTGATCGGTTCCTGTACGGTCATTACCGCCGAGGAAATCGCCGCCAAACAGTACCGCACCGTGCAGGAGGCGCTCAAGAGCGTGCCGGGGCTGGATGTGGTGCGTGCGGGAGCCTTGGGGCAGCAAACATCGGTTTTTCTGCGGGGAGGCAATTCGGAACATGTATTGGTGCTGATCGACGGCGTGGTGGCCAACGATCCCTCCATGCCGGGGCGCAACTTTGATTTCGCGCATTTGACCACCGACAATGTTGAACGCATTGAGGTGATGCGTGGTCCGCAAAGCGTGCTGTATGGTTCGGATGCCATGACCGGCGTCATCCAGATCATCACCCGGAAGGGGCAGGGTGGTCCCCATGCCCATGTCGCGCTGGAGGGCGGCAGCTTCCGTACCTTGCGCGAGTCGGCCGCCGTTTCCGGAAGCAAAAAACGCGTCAACTATGCCCTTGCGGTTTCACGCACCGACAGTGACGGCATCAGTGCCGCCGCCAAAAAAGACGGCAACCATGAGCATGACGGCTACCAGAATACCGCTGTCTCGTTGCGGCTGGGCGTTCAACCCACGGAGAAATCCTATATCGATTTTATAGGCCGCTATCAGGATACCCGGACCGAGATGGACAACTTCGGCGGCCCTCTGGGCGATGATCCCAACTCGCTTGCCAATGCCCATTTTCTGCACTTGCGCCTGCAGGGGGGCTTGCGCCTTTGGGACGACCGGCTTGATACCCGGTTGGCTGCCTCCTTGGCCGATTATCGCCGCAAGTATGACAATGATACCGATGCTTCGCATCCCGGCGACAGTTCTTACTCGACGTACGACAGCAGTCTGTACAAGTTCGAATGGCAGAATGATCTGCGGCTGGCCGAATGGAATACGCTTTCCCTGGGCGCGGAGTATCAGGAAGAGGAGATGAAGAGCCGCTATAGCTCGGAATCCGTCTATTATGGCATGAGCTACGTCTCTTCAGAGCGGTTTCCGGAAAAGTCCCGTTCACTTTCCAGTGTTTATCTGCAAGAGCAACTCCAGTGGCAGAAACGCTACTTTATCACTCTGGGGGCGCGTTTGGACGAACATGAGGATTTTGGCTCCAAGGCTACCTGGAAGGCGGCCGCCGCCTATATTGTGCCGGTGACGGAAAGCAAGCTGAGCGTTTCCTACGGAACAGCCTTCAAGGCGCCTTCGCTCTATCAGCTCTACGCCCATACCGACTATGTGCAGGGTAACCGGCATCTGGATCCGGAAGAAAACCGTGGCTGGGATATCCGTCTGGAACAGCCGCTGTGGGAGCGGAGGATCGTCTTGAGCGCAGCCTGGTTCCAGAACGACTTCAAAAATCTGATTACCACCGATCTGGATGAAAACTGGGTCTACCGCTATGTCAACGTCAACCGGGCGCGGGCGCGTGGAGTCGAGCTGGAAGCCAGAATCGCGCCGGTGGAACAGCTGGAATTTTCCGCAAGCTATACCTATACCGATACGGAGGATCGCGAAACCGGTCTGGATCTGCTGCGGCGGCCGCGGCACAAGTTCGCGTTCAACACGCATTGGCAGGTGCTGGAAAGCCTGGGCGCCGATCTGCAGCTGCTCTGCGTGGGGCGCCGCCGCGACACCTTCTACAACGAGGCGACCTACGAGTCGGGACGGGTGACGCTTGCCGGTTACGCGCTGCTCAACGCGGCGATCTCCTGGGACGTGACGAAGAACGTGCAGCTGCAGGCACGTGTGGAAAACCTGCTGGATCGCGACTATGAGGAGGTCTGGGGCTACGGCACTCCCGGCATAGGCGCCTACGCGGGAATTCGGGTTGGCATCTGAAAAAGCATGAGGCCTGATGTATTTTAAGGGATGGATGTGATGCGCGGCGGGCGTTCTGCTTTTTTTGCGTTTGTACTCCTGGCTGCGGTGAGCCTTGCCTTTTGGTCTTCCGCTGCCAGCGCCCGCAGTGTGCGGGATGCGGTGGGGCGCCTTGTCGAGGTGCCGCAGACGCCGCGCCGCATCGTGTCGCTGGTGCCCAGCGTCACGGAAATTCTTTATGCGGTAGGGGCGGAAAAGACGCTGGCGGGCATCACCGAGTTCAGCGACTATCCGCCCCGGGCCGCCCGCTTGCCCAGTGTGGGCCGCTACGATCGCCCGAGTCTGGAGGCAATCGTGGCGTTGAAGCCCGATTTGGTGTTTGCCACCGCCGACTGTCACTCGCGCGGGTTTGTGGGCGCGCTCGAGAAATTGGGATTGGCCGTCTACGTGGTGTATGCGCGCAGTATCTCCGCCACCCTGAACGATATCCGCATCCTGGCGGAACTTGCCGGCCGGGCCAGGGAGGGGCAGGCGCTCGCGGATTCTATGGAACGGGAACTTGCGGCGATGCGGATGCGGAGCGCCGGCCGTCAAAGGCCGAAGGTGGTGCTCTGCATCATGCTGCGTCCGCTGATGGTCTGCACGCCGCGCACCCTGGGCGGAGAACTGCTGGCAGCGGCCGGAGCGGACAATCTGGTGCCGGATGGCGGCGCTTCCTATCCGGTCTGGAGCCGCGAAGCTCTGCTTGCCGCCGATCCGGATATCATTATTGCGGTCTCCCACGCGCAGGATGAGGATCCGGCGGCCTTTTTCCGCGTCCATGCCCCGGCGCTTGCCGGGCGGGTGCGGGTTGTTCCCGCCGACTGGCTCTGCCGTCCAGGCCCGCGTCTGCTTCTTGGGCTGCGGGCACTGGAGCGGGCGCTGGACGGTTGGGCATCTCGCCGGAATGAAACAGGGGACATGGGCCATGATCAAAATCGGGGGAAAATTTAATACGGCGTTCTGCTACACGAATGAACTGGAAGAACTTGCCGCCGGGCAGATACGTGCTGTCTGCGATCAGGAAGCCTTCAAGGACTGCAGGATCCGCATAATGCCCGACGTGCATGCCGGCAAGGGCTGCACCATTGGCACCACCATGACCATCAGGGACAAAATCGTCCCGGGCATGGTTGGCGTCGATATTGGCTGCGGCATGGAAACGGTCAGGCTCAAAGAGCGCAGCGTTGACTTTTCCAGACTTGACGATCTGATTCGCCGTCAAATCCCGTCCGGGCAGGATATCCGCAAGACCCCCTACGCGCCGAAGATCATGGAGAGCCTGCGAGAACTGCGCTGCGCGGATCAGGTTAAGCTGGACAGGGCGGTTCACAGTGTCGGCACGCTTGGAGGCGGCAATCACTTCATCGAGCTCGACTGTGATGATGAAGGCTGCCTGTACCTCGTTGTGCATTCCGGCTCTAGGCATATCGGACTTGAAGTGGCCGAATACTACCAGAATCAGGGACGATACGCCCTGTGGGGAGGTGCCCGGTATCAGCTCAATGCCATGATAGAGGAACTCAAGGCGGCTGGCCGGCACTGGGAAATCGAGCCGATGATACGAAAAATGCGCAAGGAGCATCCGATCGATATTCCGAAGGACCTTGCCTATGTCGAGGGCAGGCTCTTTGATGAGTATATCCATGATATGAGGATCGTCCAGGGCTTTGCCATGGAAAATCGCCGGGCGATGGTGCAGACGATCGTGAAAGGTCTCCATTTGACACCAGAGGAACAGTTCACGACCATCCATAACTATATCGACACGGAAAGCATGATCCTGCGCAAGGGATCCGTTTCCGCCCGGAAGCATGAAAAACTCCTCATCCCGATCAACATGCGCGATGGCAGTCTAATATGTCTTGGCAAGGGCAACCCGGACTGGAACTGTTCCGCTCCGCACGGAGCGGGAAGGCTCATGTCCCGCAAGGCCGCGATGAACTCACTTTCGCTGGAAGAATACCGCTCCGAAATGTCGGGCATCTTTTCGACCTGTGTATCGAAAGCTACGCTTGATGAAGCGCCCATGGCCTACAAGAGCATGAATGATATCGTTGATCATATAGGCCCGACCGCCGACATTGTGAAGCGGATCCAACCGGTCTACAACTTCAAGGCCGCCGAATAAAATCGGGCTTGTAAAATATCCATGGAATTGACTACGGAATTGTTCTCCCCCAATTGGACAGGTATGCTATACTGGTTTCAGTGGTGAAAAAGGAAAAGAGGCTGTAATCTTTGGTAAAATCATTAACAATGGAGGTCCCCATGCGCTTTTTCGTTGCACTGTCTTTGGTCCTTTTCTTCGCTTTTCCCGGTTGGGCCGTTGGCGGTTTCCAGGGCGGCGCTTCATCTGCCGGCCAGGGAGGCTTCCAGGGTCCCGGTGGGCAAGCCGGTGTAACCACCGTAGCTCAGGCCAAATCTGCCAGGGATGATACCCCGGTTGTACTTACAGGACATATTGTAAGCCGTGCGGGGGGGGATCACGAGCATTACCTGTTCCGCGACTCTACGGGAGAAATAGTAGTGGACATTGACGACGAGCTGTTCCTGGGGCGCACTGTCACGCCACAAACGACCGTCCGCCTGTACGGTGAAGTTGACAAGGAACTGATGGAACGGACAAAGATTGACGTAAAGAGTTTGGAAATCCAATAACGGTGTCTTTAATCGTCCAGAGATTGAGAAGCCCCCGGCAGAGTCCGGGGGCTTACTTTTTTCCAGACAAGCCTGCAGCAATTGTTGCATGAAGCGGTTGAAGCGCGGAGCATACCGTTGAATGGCATTCCCAAAGATTTGTTATAACACCGCGCGGGGGCGTATTCGATATTGTAAAACATTGTATTTACATCGTTTGCGATACGGCGTATGATATATCGAAAACAAGGAAAGGAGATGAATGAAAATGGCTACAGCCAATATTAACGTCCGTGTCGATAGCGAGTTGAAAGCCCAGGCGGAATCCCTGTTTTCTGATCTCGGTATGAATATGTCCACGGCTATTATCATGTTTCTTAAAAGTGCGGTGAGCCATGACGGATTACCGTTTGAAGTGAGGAGAGCAACGCCAAATGCCGAGACACGCGCCGCTCTTTCCGAATATGCAGAAATGAAAGAGAATCCGGCAGCCTATAAGCGATATGATTCCTTTGACGACGCCTTGAACGAGGTTCTCGCCGATGCTTAGAGTCGTCCTGTCAAACCACTTCAAAAAAGATTTAAAATATGCACAGAAACGCGGACTAAACCTTGATCTGTTACGGATGGTTGTCAACACGTTGGCTGATGGAAAGAAACTGGACAAAAAGTATCGTGACCATGAATTGACCGGAGATTATGTCGGATTTCGGGAGTGCCATGTGCAACCGGACTGGCTCCTGGTGTACCGGATCGAGCAGGAGGAACTGGAACTTTTTCTTTTCCGCACAGGCTCACATTCGGATTTGTTCTGACGGAAAATGCTCTAAAGAAACAAATTTTTCAGGTTGTCATGCGCCTCATCCCGCGAGGGATGAGGCGCTTTTTTCATGGACACCGTGAAGCCGCTTGCCAGAGATCAGGCTATTTCATACGCGGAAAGATCGACCGGTTTGTACGCGATCTTTTCATAGCGGGCGGGCTTGGGCACGGGGTATGTGCAGTCAAAGCCGATTTTCGCACCGATGTTGTCTTTGACGGTGGGATTGAGTTCGTGGCAGAAGGCGTTCTGGATGATGATCACGTCTTTTGCGGGATCGCAGCGCGTGACCATGGCCCGTTCCACGTCTTCCGGGTCGTAAACGTTGACGTCGCTGTTGACGACGCGAACCATCTGCAGCGGCGGAAAAGCAGCAAAGGCCGCGAGGATGGCGTTCTTCGCCATGCCGTTCCTGGGCGGATCCAGCTGCAGCACGGCTCCATAATGGCTGCCGCCGTGCGTCAGGTAAACCTTCTTCAGACCGGGGACCTGGCGGGATATCGTCTGGAACATGTTCGCCTCTACGCCGAGTCCGACGGAATTCCATACTTCACGGCCGGGGTGCAACATGTGGATCACCGGCGATTCGTTCAGCGTGATGGCTTTGATGTGCACCACCCAGCGGTCTTCCCGTGTGGCATAGTAGCCGCTGACTTCACCAAAAGGGCCTTCCGGCTCGCGCACATGCGGCAGGATCTCCGCTTCCATGATCATCTGGGAATCGGCGATGCCCTCAACCTCAACGGTGCGGCTGCGGCACAGGCGGGCCGGCTCTCCAAGGAGATAGGAGGCGACGGCAAGTTCGTCCACGTCGATCGGGGCGGCGGCGCTGGGTGTGATGGCCGCGACATAGAAGGCGGGATGGGGGCCGTTGTTGATGGTGATTTCCAGGGGTTTGCCCATGGCCTCGGCGCGTTCGTAGTAATTGCGCAGGTGGCGGCCCACATCCATGAGCAGCCCGAGGCGGTCCTTGCCCGTGACCATCAGCCTGTGCACGGAGGTATTGCGTACGCCGGTTTCCGGATCCCGTGCAATGACGACGCAGTTGGAGAAGTAGGGTCCGCCGTCGCGCAGGGCGTGGGTCGGGACAGGTATGCTCGTGAGGTCCGGCGTATCCATGACAATGGACTGGGCCGGCGCGTTCTCAACGACAACGGGCGCGACAGGGTTGGAATGCAGCGCGGCCACGGCATCCGAAAAGAGGAAGGAAAGCCTTTCGGTTTCGCATCCGAACACGCAGGCAAGGTTGTCCCTGTTCCACCACAGGCCCGTGACCACGGGGTATTCCGAACCCTTGACGCGGTCGAACTGTACAACCTTGCCGCCCTCAAGTCGCGCGGCGATTCCGGAAAGTTCATGCACGGGATCGACTTCGGTCTTCACATGGCACAGGCGTCCTTCCGATTCCAGTTTTCTGAGGCAGTCCTTAAGATTCATGGTAGAGCTCCTTTAAGCAGTGCAGCCAGTTTTAAGGTGGCATCTTCGGCGTTCCGCAAAAGATGCGTTATTTCTTCTCCGGAAGCATGGTCTATATGAATGCCTGCCGTCATGCAGACGGGGCGTCCGGTCGCCTTGCACAGGCCCATGGCCAGCCTGTGCGCGACCGTGTCGTCCCTGTGTCCCGGCGCGCCGAGCACGCTGGCCCATGCCGTAACGCCGCTGCCATCGTCCTGGCAGGGAAAAGCCAGGGCGGCGGCTCCTATGTGCGGCCGGCTGCCCCCATACAGGCAGACCAGGATATCGTCGCCGATACAGGATGCCTCGGCCGTGACGGCAAGCAGGCCTTCGCCGGAAGATACCGAAACGTTTTTTTTCATGTCAGCCTCCCTGCCAGGCGCGGAAAGCCGGAGGCGTAATGCCGATACTCATCAGCGCCTTGCCAAGAATGTGATCGATATGGTCTGTCACGGACCGGGGCTTGTTGTAAAAAGTGAGCACGGGAGGGATGATGACGCAGCCGGCCTCGCTTGCCGTGAGCATATTGCGCAGGTGAATTCGGCTGAGCGGCATTTCTCTGGGGATGGCAACGACCTTTCTTCCTTCCTTGAGGCAGACGTCCGCCGCCCTCTGCAGGAGGTTATCCGTGTATCCGCTCGCCAGAGCCGCCATGGTCTTCATGCTGCATGGGGCAATGATCATGCCGTCGGTGAAGAACGAACCGCTTGCAATGACTGCCGCCATGTCGTCGGCGTTATGAAAGAAGCTGACGAGTTCTCTGAGCTGGACGAGGGGAGGGCAGCCTTCGAGGGCGAGGTTGCGCTCGGCGGAAGGAGTGACCACCAAGTGTGTTTCCACATCGGGCAGGGTACTCAGGATCTGCAGGAGCCGCACGCCGATGCTGCACCCGTCTGCCCCGGTAATACCTACTATCAGTCGTTTCACGCTGCCTCCGCGTTGTTTCGGAGCGACGCTGGCTTCGCCGCCCTGAACATGGCGTCACTGCGGTGCCTGCCTGAACGAGATGGGGAGGCCCCTGTCGTTCAGGCTTTGCCATAATTTACACCACCCCATTATAACAAATTATGTTATGATAATACAAAAGATAATGCAAGAGGATACGGCACAGAAAGGCCATCCGGCATCGCCAATTCTGGACGCCCGTGCGCATTTTCCGGAGGCGGGCTTCGCGGATCTGTACAATCCGCTCACCATGCCGCCGGAACTCCTGAAGGCCCATCAGGCAAACGACCGCGCCGTCATGGCGGCTTACGGCTTCAAAAAGAACATGACAGAAAAGGAGACTGTCGCGGAGCTTATGTGCCGCGACCGGAAGATGGCAGAGGCGTGATGAAGAGCAATTTGGGCCCGGGGAGAAGGACGCTCCGCTATTCTACCGTCACCTTGCCGAGGGGATCGACCCTCGTGACAAGGTGCACGGGGAACACCGCGTCCCCCTCATAGCATAATTCCGCGTTAAGCGAGAACACCATTTGCAGGGGGGCTTCGCCGTCCGGGGTAAAGCGCACCTCCACATGCCGCAGCCGCGGCTCGCAGCGCTCGATGAAGGCGGCGATTTCCTGTTCCACCTGCGGCATGTCCTCATTGGAAAAGGCCAGGCCGGCGCTGGTGAAGTCGGGGATGCCAAAATCCTCGTCAAGCACGGTGCTGCCCTTGCGCGTGTTCAGGATTTTGCCCACATAGTCGGTAACAGAGTGCAGCACTTCATCCGGCGACGCCGCCACGCGGCGCTCCGGATCCCTCTGCATCTTCCGCAGGCGCTCTAAAAAACGCAGGCCGGCCATCGCTTGTCCTCTTATTGTTTGGAAAAGACTATCCGCAAGGCTTTGAGCGTTGGGGCGTATTCCACCCTGGCCTTGAGCTTGCCTGACGATTCGCGGGCGACGCCCGACACGCGCAGCCATTGCCTGTGGTCCGCGATCTGCACACGCTGGAGCACACCCTTGCCCATGAACTTGTCAGCGCGGATTCCCTTGCCCCATGCCCCCATCAGGTCAATGGACAAGGAGCGGACGTTGGACGGATAAAAGGCATGGTAATTGCCGGGGGCGTTATGGCAGGCGAAGCGCACTTCCACATCGCCGTTGCCCAGTACCGTGATTTCAGGGTTGCCCAGTGTGCCTTTGCCGGCCTTTTTCCCCATTGACAGGGCGAGCCATTCTTCTGCCTGCGGCCTGGGAAGTTCTGCGGCAGGCGGCGGGATGACCGGGGGCAAGCCGGCTTTGGGGGCTTCCTGCACAATTGTGGGAGGCGGCAGGGAGGGAGGTTCCTGCGGGCTGGGGAACAAAAAGGCAAAGATGCTGCCGGAATGTCCCGTGCCGGTATTGCTTGCCACGATGAACCCCATGCACAGCACCAGTGCCAGCCAGACCACAAGCATGACGCGACAGAGCGAACGTAAGGAATACATAGATCACCACACATACGTTATACGGTCAGGCAGCGTTGGCGGAGTGCCGCCTTCCTTCTGCAGCACGGAGGACACACCGTCGGGCAGGATGCGCACATTGACGTTCTTCACGCCCGCAGCCTCCATGACGCCCTCCGCGTCTTCAAAGTCCTTCTGTGAAAAATTGCGCGTCCCGTACTGGAATTCTTTCAGGAAGTCCGCGAACGTTTCGTAGACCCTTGTAAGGGTAAAGGACGGAAAATCTATTTCAAGCGTCGCGGCGCCGCACTTCTTTACGGTGTACTGGAACTTTTCGTCACGCGGGTAGTTGCGGTTGACCAGGGAATACTCCTTGTCCTCGCACTGAAGCGTGAGCGTTGTGGAATCAACGCGCTCCTTGGCATCCACATTGACCAGCGTGGGCTGCGAACGCAGCTGCACATAATAGGTATCCTCCGGCGGCTGGGCGGCAATTATCTCCGCCTGGGACAGGACATTCAGCCCGTCCCTGGTGAAGGGAAAGATGATACTGCCCCAGCTTGCGGCGGAAAGGGCTTTCCCCCTGCGCGTGAGGAAGGGCCTGAGATGCGCATCCACAAAGGTCTGCACCACGCCCTTGTCGCCGTAAAGGGCCGTCACGTCGTCCTGCCGGTACAGGGCCGCAGCGCTGCCCAGCACCTCATTTTCCCACGCCTCCTGCACCACCTTTGCCGCCTGGACGGTGACGCCCTGGGCGATGAAATCCAGAATGCCCGGCAAAAGTTTCAGCATGGGATTCCGGCCGTTGGTCCTGAACGAAGCGGTTATGTTTTCAAGTTCTTTTTTGGCTTTGGCGTACGGGTCTTCCGTACCCGGTTCCAGCGCCTTGCCGCTGTTTTCGAGAGTGGCTCGCTGCGAGGCCAGCCTGTGCCCGCCAAACCATGAGGCTGCCAGCGCGTAGGATTGTTCGGGGCTGGCCACCACCGGCAGCAGGGTTAGCGTGTTGTCAAAGTACGCCTTCAGGTCTTCCGCGATTTCAAGCATCTGCCGTGCCTGCCTGGAATCCTTGGTTTCGGCACGCAGGCGTTGCATCAGCTCCGGCGTGGAGGTGACCATGGAAAGCAGGGCTCTGGCGCGGCTCGTGGCTTCCTGCCTGTGCTCAAACTCGGCAATGTCCACCACCACGTCCATAAGCATGCAGCCAGAGAACCAGGGGGGGGTGTCCTCGCCGGCATTTCTCAGAGGGGTCAGCTCATCCGCCACCTGCTGGAGAGCGCGGTAATGCGGCATATCCTCAATTCTGCTGATGTTCGCGTAGGAAATGAACACATCACCTTCCTGCATGGAAGCGCGGATGTTGGAAAAAGCACTGGTAAAATCGGACCACAGCTCGGCGTAGCGGCGGAAATACTCCGAGCGGAAGGCGCTGGCGCTTTGCCGTATGGCCCCGCCCGGCTCATCCAGGGACTCCAGGTCTTCCAGAACGTCGCCAAAGGCCTTGTAGCCCGTGCGTGTATAGGCAGGCGGGACGCAGACGTTGTTGGGATCCGAAGAATTCACATGCGGCCAGAACTGCGTGAGGCAGACCGCGGCGGCGGGATAGCGGCTGTTGATATCGTCCAGCATGTCCTCAAGCGCGCCATTCCCTTTACGCCTCAGGCTTGCGGCCAGCAGGGCGCGCATTTCCCGCGTGAAGCTGTCCACCTGGTCTCCGTCGGCCATCCAGTGGACGGCGTTGACAATGAGGCGCCCGGTCACAGGGTTCCAGAGACGGGTATCCTGCGAGGTGATGGGGAAGGACCAGTTTTTTTCCACGGCCATGTGTTCATTGTTGATCCTGTCCGAAGCCACGGCAGTCAGCCACATGAGCTCGCGCCGCATCTCCTGTTCCTGGCCATGGGTTATGGGTTTAAGGCCGCCAAGGCGGGAACGGTACTGCGTAAGCAGGGGGCTGAGGATTTTCTGGTAGATTTTTCCCGTAAAGTTGGAACGTGAGGCGTTCAACTCCCTGGAAAGGGCGTCCTGGCCGAACTTGGGCAGGTACCAGACCTTCCGCGCTTTTTCCAGCTTCTTGATATAGAGCATCTGCTGGTAGAGCCTGTCGGTTTCCGCATCATGCGCGATGCCTGGCGTGGAGGGAGCCGCCTCGGTCAGGGCCTGGTGCTGGTAGATCACATTGACGCCCATAAGCCCGCACAGTCCCAGCAGAAGCAGCAGCCAGGCCCCCATGACGCATGCCCGCGTATTGGCCACAAAAGGGAGCCCGCGCGTGAGCGGGGCGGGAGAAACGGATGAGGGCAGGACATGGGAAAGCAGGCCTGTGAGGAAAGCGGGGGGACGTCCTTCCGTACTCTCTCCCTGGCAGAAGCAGACGCCGTCAAGCCGGATCTGGACCTGGTGCGCCACCTCGCGGGAAAGTTGTCCCGTCACCAGCTGCAGTTTGCTGCCAAGGGCGCGCAGGGAGCGCAGCGCCTCAAGCATGTCCCCTTCAGGCTGATGCTCCCCTGCCGCGGCATCCCGGATCATGTCTTCCAGGCGCAGGGCGGCCGCTTCGGCGGCAGTGTTCATACTGGCCGGTGCATGATGCATCTCTCCCAGCACCGTGTTGAATTCGCCGGCCGGCACGATATCCAGGATCCTGTCCATGCCGGGTAGGCTTTCTATCCCCTGGATCAGAACATAAACCGGATACCGGCGGTTCATGGTCAGCATGAGCTGCTGCACTTTGCTGCGCAGGTTCCGGCCCAGAACCGCGAGTTCTTCACCGCTGCGGCGGGCGATATCCGTAATGGAAAGCAGCAGCACGATGCCGCGCAGGGGGATGTGATGGCTCTTCCCGGACAAATGTGTCAGCAGTTCCTGCCAATCCTCCTGGGACAGTTGTGCCTCCGGGCAGCGCAGCAGTACCGACGCTGAAAGGAAATGCCAGAAAAGCGGGGAATCCGCTGCTTCCGGCAGCGTTTCACCCATGGAGGCGAACAGGTTGGAAGAGCGGCCCGAAGTGTCCAGGGTCACAAACCAGGGCTGGCTGAATTCCATGCGTTCGTGAAAACGCTGCGGCGAGGTCCGCAGCACTTTCATTCCCTGCTGCCAAGAGTAGGCCATGCGCCCGAGCACCGCAGGCGAAGCCGCTTCCATGGCGGATTGTTCATTCAGGACCTTGTGGACGAAACGCGTTTTGTCGTGCAGGCGGTAAAGCGCGCGCGCGCCAATGAAGGCAAGCACAAGGCCAAACAGCGCCAGCAGGATGACCACGCCCGTAGTCAGCGGCCACTGCATCCACCAGGAGAGCAGGGTCAGCAGGGCAAGCAGCAGCAGGAGAAGCAGGAGCCACAGGATGCCCTTGAGCAGTTTGAGCAGAATCTTCATATGAAAATCCAGATTAAAATCCCTTCGCGGGGATATTCGCCAGAATATTGGCGCAGTACAGCCAGAACAGGATGCAGACGATCACGGGAATCAGAACATAGCCCGCGGTCTCAAGCCGCTGGAGCAGCATTTGCCTGGCATGCTGCGCGGAAGCTGTCTCTGCCGCCGGCAAAATTTCCGGCCGCAGCAGCAGTGTCCGGCACGCCCTGCGCACACGCGCCAGAAGTTCATCCTGGCCGTAAAGACGCCCCTGGAAACCGTAAAGCAGGCAGAGGGCGAACATAAGCAGCGCGTCGACGCCGACTTTGTTCTGAAGCCTGCGGCTGGCCCGTTCCAGACGCTGCGCCAGATCAAGCGGTTCACCATTTTCTTCGCCGGCAATGCCGAACGCTTTCAGCAGGCCGCTGAGCCTGGAAAAAAAGAGCTGTCCGGCTTCTGTGGTGGAAAAATAGCGGCACTGCAGGGAAAGCGGCATCCAGGAGCCGGCATCGGGCCTCCGGGCGTTGAGGAGTTTCTCATCCACCCAGGCGTAAACGGCAAAGCGGGCCTCTTCCAGTTCGCGGCGGCGCGCCTCCGGCATATCCGGCCGGCCGCCGTCAGCTGACAGCACTGGCGGCAGGGTGCGTTCCTCATCGGCCAGTTCCAGTATGCGGGCCTGTATGTCTTCCAGCGTCAAGGCCAGTCCTTCGGAACTGTCTGCGTAGTGCAGGGCGGCGGCCATGAGCGGCGCAAAGCGTTCTTGCATGTCCATCATGTCACCTCTGGATGACGGTCAGCTGGGCCAGCAGGTCGTCCGGCCTGCTCGGCAGCATAAAGGCCACCTCTCCCTCCTGCAGCACCTTCTGCCAGAGGGGGTCATTCTGGTCGATCATGAAATAGAGCGTGTCGCTGCGGCGCGGGAGGCCCGCAGGCGGCTGCTCTGTCCAGAACAGGCGGATACCGGGAAGCGCCTTCCCGACAATGCTGCGCATATCGGCAGAAGGCGCGAGTTTTCCCATGGTCTGGACGCGGGCTGCCAGGCCTTCCCGATGCGACGTGCGCAACAGCAGCCAGTAGGCATACATGTTGCCTCTGGCACTTTGCGGCATGACTGTGCCCAGCACGGTGCCGTCTTCCACCGGGTTCAGCAGGAAGGTGAATTCGGGGCCCACGACGAGCGTGTCCACAAGGCGTGCGATGATGGTGAACGCCGCGTGAAAGCACTCGTACAGGTGCTCATGGTCATAGGGCGGCAAGGCACGTTCGCCCTGCGGTGTTTCCCCCAGGGGGGACAATGTGGCGGAAAAAACGGAAAGCTCGCCCACGAGCCTGCACAGGGCGCCGTAGACCGGCCACGGATGGATGGAGGGCGCCTGAAGGTAGTGCTCCAGTTCCGGCGCATTGCGGCTCAGTACGCCAAGGATGCTGAACAGCGTGATGCCATGCAGGGAGGAAATTTCCGACATTCCCCCGTCGCCTGCCACGATCTTGTAGTCTTCAAGCTGCCTGCTGCGTGAAAGCAGGCTGTCGCGCACATCGCGCACCAGCCTCTGCAGGGCCGGGGCGGCGTTGATATCCACGCATGGCGGAGAAAAATTCGCGTCAAGCCGCACACGCTCGCCGTCCCGCACAAGGCGGGCCAGCGGCAGTTTCCACAGGTTTGGGCCATCATCCGGCCCAAAGCACAGGCGCAGGTTGTAGCGCATGGTGGAAACTTCCGCATCCGGCCCGTCGCCGTACAAATCGGGCACGATATCCGGCGCAAGAGGGGCGGTGAAGCGGTACTGCTCCGCCGCCTGCGCAGGATCGTCCGTGCGGAGCACGTTTCCACCCTGATCCCTGAAAGGCGCGAGCCCCAGGCTGACCGTCAGCGGATTTTCCGGATTGGTCCACGCGTCGCGGAATGCGCGCGGCGCGAGCGCGGCGTTTTCGGGCACAATGGCCCAGTTTCCGGAAGGCAGCAGCAATTCCAGGGAAACAACCTCGAAAATGTCGTTGGCGAGGGCGTCCTCATTGACAGCAAGAGCGCGCACACCCCACAGCCATGGGTTCATAAGGGCCATGCCCTGCGCGAGCCTGCGCACGTTCTGCAGATGGGAAAGCTGGAAATGCTGCGGCTGCAAAAACACACCGTGTTCCCAGAACGGAGAGCTATTGTGCACGTTCCACTCCTGACAGGGTAACGGAATCCGCGCCAAGATGGATCAATGCCTGCACGGGCGCGGCCGTGTAGAGATCGTTTCTGAAAATAAGCCCTTCCTTCTCATGATGGATGGGAAAGGGGATCACGGCGGTGCAGAGTTCGGGCTTAAGGTGCTTATACCCC
Source organism: bacterium (assembly GCA_024696325.1). GTDB lineage: Bacteria > Desulfobacterota > Desulfuromonadia > Desulfuromonadales > JAAYDE01 > RGIG7977. Next base: position 40,969 of record JAILGY010000029.1, read on the forward strand.
GCCGCTACGGCAAAATAACGTGCTTTTTCCGCCCTGTCAACAGTCAGGTCCAGCGCTTTCCCCGGCTGCATTTTGAAGGGACGGCTGGCGCAGGCCTTGACCGCGTCGAGCTGGCAGTTCAACAGCGTGTCGAGGCCTGCCGGGGATGAGGCAAGCGCCTGAAAGGCCGAAGGGTCTTCCAGTTGATAGACGCAAAGCGTCACGCCCAGCGGCCTGTCCCCATCGTGGTTCAGGTCGTCCGCCGCTTCAATGCGGTAGCTGAGCCCGCCGGTTTCCTGGTTCCAGGTAACGGCCGCGGGGTCTTTGGACGGCGCCGGCGGTGGAGGCAGCGGATTTTTGGCCGTGGAACCGCCGCAGCCACCCAGGGCCAGCGCCAGCAACACGGCGGCAATGATGTGTTTTCTCTTACGCAATTTGCACCTTCGCCTGAGCGGCCATGTTGTTCATGCCCATGGTGTTGCCGTCGTTGTGCTTGGTCTGGGCCCCCTGGGACACGGCGGCCTTGCCTTCCAGCGTGACCTTCAGGGAGCCTCTGACAAATTCGCCCTTGCCGATGAACTTGGAGGAAACCGCGCCGCCCGCGTTCCCCGCCTCGTCACCGTTGGAGATGGCGGTCTGGGACTTGACGTGGAGGGCGGGGGAGCCCGCGATGAAGACCTTGGAGCAGGCGGTGTTCGGCAGCACCATATTGCACTGGAAAACATTCACATAGGGCACGGGGATTGTGCCCGAGGGCGACGGCGTCTTGCAGACATCGGGAGGGGTGCTCGTGCACATGCCCCCCTGGAGGGTTAAGGCAAACATGGCATTATCCTACCTTGATGTGGCTTGCGTCGATATCGACCTGTTCGCTGGCGCGGATATCCGCGTTTTCTGCCCGCACGCGCAGGCTTGTTTCCACGTGGATCTGGCTTCGGCCTGCCGCGCGTTTTGAAAGGTCTGTCACTTCTTCCGAAAGGGAGCCGTAATGGCTGACGCGGCGCTGCGCGCGCTCCGCAAGGCTGCGCGCGAAGGTGCGCACAACGGCGAAACCCTGGATGCAGATCTGCCCGCCAAGGCTGAGGAGGCGGGATGCAATGCCCACGGACTCGCCCTCAAGATCGATGTTTTTCCCCTTCAGACTGAGGTTTTGCGCGGAAAGAGTGGCCTCTCCGGACGAAATGGCAAGTGTCTCCGCCTGTATTTCCGTGTTCCTGGGCAGCCTGAGTTCCGCAGCATCCTCCTCCGTGCGTGAACCGAGCACGGCGAGTACCCAGGCGGAGCCGTCGTCCAGCAGGGCGGCCAGGACCGTGTCATGCGGTCTGGGGGCCAGAAGGCAGCTTGCGGCGCGTTCCGCCCTGATGAGCCCTCCGCTTCCGGCAAGAAGGACCTGATTGCCGTCCGTGACCTGGACGGTTCCCCTGACGAGCATTGTTTCCAGGCTGTGTGAAGGCAGGGCCTGTCCCATACCAATTATCCTTTCCGCGATCGGCGGTTGTGCGGATACGCTT
>JAILGY010000047.1:0-17260 GCA_024696325.1 bacterium
TAACGCCGATTGCATGTGGGATCGTCAACGGACCGAATTGTTTCCAGGGACTCCAGCGAGTATTCATACGTAGCACCTCCCCGCAGCTTTGGCCGTTCGTACTGCGCAGCAAAAAAAACAGCTTGCGCCAGTGGCAGAAAAGGCATATATGCTTTGTTGGTGGAGTGTGTTTAATAATAAAAAATAATAATAAATAAATAATAAAAATAAGGGGTTAAGGGACGGCTCAATATCTGCCGCCCCTTTTTTTGTGGGCATTTTCGATTGTTGTCCATTTTTTTTAAACATGATGTCCTTTCCCTAATGTGGGGGAAGGCGCCGCCAGATATGGCGCACCTGTCCCCCTGAAATTTTTACAATTCTGGAATTGCCATTGATGGGAAAGGCAGGTATCTTGGAAGGCAAGGGCAACCATATGAGGAAAGGAAAACCCTTTGTTCCAAAAGGCGGATGTACGGCAATACATCCGCCTTTTATTTTACCTGCTGACGCTCGCCACCATACACGCACTGGGAATCGCAGCGGTCATCACACCGCCTGTCAAACCGGTCAGTGAGCTGATTCACGAAATCTTGAACCCTGTGGATCGTTTCGCACCCGCCGCAATCCGTCGGCAAGTTTGACTCGAAACGGTTCAGCATCTCGTAAAGTTCGTTCTCGTTCATGATGTCACCTCCTTTTCTGCTTGGTTAAGTGTTATGCGTTCGCGGCCTTTTCCTCCAGTTCTGCCCGGATTTCCTCTTCCAATTCCTCTCTTAATTTTTCTTCCAGCCTCTCAAGCACTTTCTCGTTTTCTTCTTCCAATTCCTCCCGGATTTGCTCTTCCAGCCGTTCTCTCTCTTTTTCTTCCAACCGCTCCCAGGCTTTCTCATTTTCTTCTTCCAGTTCTGCCCGGATCTCTTCTTCCAGCCGTTCCCTCAATCTTTCTTCCCATTGTTCCATCGGGTTCACCTCCATTTCGTTGTAGTTATGCGTCGGCCTGCGCCGCTTCCTCCAGCTTCCGCAACGCCTCCAGCACCTCCGTTTTCTTCCACACGGAGTAGCTCGGCGTCAATCTCATAGGTTTGGGAAGCAGGCCATCTTTTACCATTTGGTAAATCTTGCTCCGATTCCGCCGCATCAATGCCGCCAGATCGTCAACCCGCCAATACATTGCAGCCTCCAGCGGATGTTTTTTGTAACTTGTGTGCCCGTCCGTCATTTTCATTTGTTCCTCCTTTTTTCTCGGTTTTGTGTTCGTTCACTTCGTGTTCAATCGTCTTTTGCCGTCCCAATGACAACGGCACCATAAAAGACGATGTAAAAATGCGCAATCTGTCATTTTTATGTCATTTCTATGTCATTTTTGGCGTTTGCTTTTCCCTTGTTTTTTCGCGGTCTTACCGGCCTGTTCCGGTTCTTTTAATAGCCTTGTGCCAGCATTCCGCACTGCGTTTGCCGTCATTGACTTTTCATTCGTCAGATCAACTTCCAAAAGCCCGGTCACGTATCGCGGGAATTCTTGCGACGTGCCCGTCACATGGTCCCTGATTGCTCTGGCAAGCTCTTCCTTGGTGTGTCCATCCTTGAGGAACTCGAAAGCGCTTGGAATGAGGGGAACGTCCCCGGCAATTTTCCACACCTCGCCGGTTGCATCCGGGGAAGATTGCGCCCCTTCCAGCTCTGCAATTCTCGCCCGTGCCTTCATCAATTCCGCTTCCAGTTCCGCAAAACGCTCTGAATCCTGCTTTGTCGTCTTTTTCAGCTGGCGGAAATGATTCACTATTTCCAAACCCACCTCCGAAAGTTCTTCAGGATCCTCGTCTTCAGTGCAGAGAAAGTACGCCAAGATCTCTTCACCACCATGACGGCCGTTGGCAATCACCAAAGCAAGCTCCGTCCCTTTTACAAGCCAGCTTTTTTCCCCATACCTTTTCTTCAGTTCTTCGTTTGCAAAGGCCAGCAGATCATCACCGAAAACAGATGTTAAACGAGCGTTCCTCGGCTTTACCCATGGAGCGGAGGATGGAAACTTCACTCTCACACGCACACCTGCGAGTGCTTCCTCTATACCGTCAATCATCCTGTTTAACTGTTCTTTTTCCTCAGCTTGAGGACTATAGCGTATTATTATTGGGTCATCTATGAAAGCAGGTGCATAACTTATAAGGATTACAGCAAAAGTTTCTACCAGAGTACGTGCCCTGCTCCAGCCTCGCTCTTCCCCTGCTTCTATAATATGGTCCCACACATTGTAGAAAGCGATATCATCAATGCCAAACCGCCTCTTATAAGTAACCGCCGTTGTCATCTCCGTGGCCCCTCTCTCCACTCCCTTGAAAAAGCCGTGGCAAACGGTAAGGGTTCCCGTCTTTCGGTGTGGTTCATGACGCCACACCTAGCCACGACTGATTTGGAAAGCCGCAAAGCCTCATTTGCCGCAAAGGGTATTTTCTGAAAACTGCATGTTCACCTCTTCACCCTTTGCGCTCTCAATCCATCAAGAAAATCCGCCCACCGCTGCATCATTTCCCGCCTTGCCGGGAGATACTCGGACCGGTTGTACGTATCGCCCATTGGTCCCGGCACGGTGTGCGCCAGTTGCACTTCAATAAGATTCCGGTCACAATGCAGAACTTCATCCAGCATCGTTCGCGCCGCCGCCCTGAATCCGTGGATGGACATCTCATCCTTGCCATATCCCATCCGCCTTAAGGCATGAGTAAGGCCGTTGTCGGAAATAGCCACATTCCGGTCTGAAGGGGCAGGGAAAAGCAGCCCGGTAAAGCCGGTATGGTCCTTCAGCTCCCACAGCATATCCACCACCTGACGCGCCAGCGGAACAACGTGCCCGCCCTCTTTTTTCGCCCGCGTCTTTTTCATCCTCGCCGCCGATAGGGTCCACACGCCAGCATCAAGATCCACTTCGTCCCAGCGTCCGTAGCGGATCTCCTTGCTGCGCAGAAACACGTAAGGCAGTAGCTTCAGGCAGTAGCAGGTTGATATGTCGCCCCCGTAATCATCGATAGCCTGCAAGAGCAACCCAAACTCTTTGGGATCGGTAATCGCAGCATGGTGAACCGTTGCCCGTCTGTTTGGCAGTACATCAGACAGAGCGGATAAGAAGTCGCCGTCCACATACCCCATGGACGCGCCATAACGGCACACGCTGTGCGCAACCGCCGCCGCCCGCTTGCAGGTCTCCACCCGGTCAAAAAGCGGCTCCAGCGCTTTACGCGCATCAGCAACACGTAAATCTTTCAGCGGAATTTGTCCGATGTGTGGCAGAAGATACCGGATACCACGATCAAGCGCCTCACGTGTTTTCACCGACAATTCACGGGCCTTGACGTCAAACCATTCTCTGGCGACTTTCTCGAATGTCTGTTGCTGCGCTTTCTGCGCTTCCTTTTCACGTTTGAGCGCCTCTTTCTCCTTCGCCGCCTCATCCAGCGGATCTTTTTTCTGGCGGATCATCCGCCGGAACTCTTCACGCTTTTCCCGCGCTTCATCCAGTGAGACACCATGCCCATCATCATAATATCTGCCAAAACCAGCCAACCGGCGCTTGCCGGTCACCGGGCTTATGTATTCCATCAACCAGCGCTTGGAACCATTGGGAGTAATGAGCAGGCGCAGCCCTTCACCGTCTGTAAGATTCTTCGTTCCCGTCTTTGGCGGTTTGGCCTTTTTGATTGCTGTGTCTGTAAGTTTGTTTGAGAATTTCGGTGACATACGCACCTCCCCGCGCCAGGGCTACATACAGAAAAGTTTCTGAACGGCGCAAAAGCCACATATCAAAAGAAGTGGCCCTTGCTTTTCGTCGTGCACATGGTAGTTTGTATGTGGAAAAACGCAAGACAAAAAAAGACGGTGTGGAACAGGGGGAAATGAAAAATCTATGAAAATCACAGACTTACGTATGAAAAAAAATTTTATAAACCACCTAAAAGGGGCAGTTCGGCTTCATCCTTTGAACCCGTCTCTGTTGCAAACAAAAAAGAGGAGCCGTTTATGCCGGCCTCCTCTTTTTTCGTGATGCCATTCATCCGGGAGCTTGCAGGATCACGCTTCCTCTTCCGGAAGTTTTTCACCCAGAGCCTGCTTGCGGGAAAGACGGATCTTGCCCTGGCGGTCGATTTCCAGGCACTTCACCAGCACCTGATCGCCCTCTTTCAGGATATCCGTCACCTTGGCCACCCGTTTCTGATCCAGTTCGGAGATATGCACCAGACCCTCGGTACCGGGGAAGATCTCCACAAAGGCGCCGAATTCCACAACCTTCTTGACCGTTCCCATGTAGAGCTTGCCGACTTCCGCCTCCTGCGTGAGGTTGCGGATCATGCGGATCGCCTGTTTGCAGGCATCGCCATCCATTGAGGCGATATTGATGCGGCCGTCATCCTCTATATCCACCGTGCAGCCGGTTGCTTCAATAATACCGCGAATATTCTTGCCTCCGGTGCCGATAACCGTCCGCACCTGATCCGGCTTGACATAGATGGTGGTAATCCGCGGCGCATAGGGAGAGAGCTCCTTGCGCGGCTCGGTTATGGCTTCGGCCATCTTCGAAAGGATATGCAGCCGTCCTTCACGCGCCTGAGCCAAAGCACGCCCCATGATCTCCCGATCCACGCCGCCGATCTTGATGTCCATCTGCAGCGCGGTCACGCCTTTCTCGTTGCCAGCCACCTTGAAGTCCATATCTCCCAGATGATCCTCATCCCCCAGAATATCGGAGAGGATCACGACTTTTTCTTCCTCCTTGATAAGCCCCATGGCAATGCCGGCAATCGGCCCGGAAACCGGGACGCCGGTATCCATCAGTGCCAGCGAGCCACCGCAGACCGAGGCCATGGAGGAGGAACCGTTGGATTCCAGAATGTCGGAAACCACTCGGATGGTGTAGGGGAAATCCTCATGTTTCGGAACGACCCGGGACAAGGCCCGCTCCGCCAGCATGCCATGGCCGATTTCACGCCGGCCCGGGAAAAGACGCGCGCTGACTTCTCCCACCGAAAACGGCGGGAAGTTGTAGTGCAGGAAAAATTTCTTGAAGCTCACTTCCTGCGCGTTGTCCACCCGCTGCTCGTCCTCCGTGGTGCCCAGGGCCACCGCCACCAGTGCCTGGGTTTCACCGCGGGTAAACAGCGCGCTGCCGTGTGCACGGGGCAAAACGCCGACTTCGCAGGTGATGGGACGCACCGTGGTCAGGTCGCGGCCATCAATACGAACACCTTCGTTCACCACCATCCGGCGCATAATCTTTTTGTGCAGCGCGTCGAAATCGTCTCCGGCCTGCGCTTCCAGTCCTTCGAAGTCCCCAGCCAGCGCGGCAAGCGTTTCCTCCCGCAGCTGGGCGATGGCGTCGCGCCGTTCATGCTTGCCACGGATCCGCACCGCACTGTCCAGCCGCTCGGCAGCCATTTCCTCAACTTTCCGTTCCAGCTCCTCGTTCTTTTCAACTGCCGGACACTCGCGTTTTTCCTTGCCGGCCGCCTCGCGCAATCTTTCCTGCATATCAATCAAGGGCTGGAAGGCCTGATGACCAAAGAACACCGCCTCCAGCATCTCGTCTTCGGAAACGAATTCCGCGCCGCCTTCCACCATGAGAATCGCGTCACGGGTACCGGCCACCACGATATCCATATCCGATTCCGCCATCTGCTGGATGGTGGGATTGGCAACGAACTCGCCCTGAATCCTGCCCACCCGCACGGCAGCTATCGGCCCGCCGAAAGGAATGTCGGAAAGTACGGTCGCGGCGGAAGCCGCCACCATGGCCAGCGTATCCGGATCGTTCACCCGATCGATGGAGATAGCCGTGGGAATAACCTGCGTTTCGTACAGAAAAGCCTTGGGGAACAACGGGCGCATCGGCCGATCGATCAAACGGGAAACCAGCGTTTCACGTTCGCTGGATCCACGCTCACGCCGGAAAAAGGAGCCGGGGATTCGCCCTCCGGCATAGAATTTTTCCTGATAGTTGACGGTTAACGGAAAAAAGTCCTGCCCTTCCCGCAAGGTCTTGGCGGCAACCACGGTACACAGCACCATGGTTTCCCCGCATGTCACCACCACCGCGCCGTCGGCCTGTTTCGCCAACTTGCCGGTTTCAATACTGAACTTCTGTCCATTGAATTCAATTTCTTCCCTGAAAATCATGCGTCCTCCTCTTTTTTGGCCGGAAAAGCACCTCTCCTGAAAAGCACCGGTTCCAACCTAAAAAATAAGATCCGGCGCGGTTCAACACTCTTCATGTGCTCAAAAGATGCGCTTTTAGGAATTAAACATTTACGGCAACGAAGGAGGATGGCCCGAGAGAACACTCCCTTTTTAAAAGCGAACCCTCTCTCTGGACAACCTCCTCCGGCCCCCTGGAAACGGACCACACAAACATCCCACATCCGGCAGAGCATTGCCATCCTGCCAGACAACAAAAAAGCGGTTCCCACCTGTTTGAGAACCGCTTTCGTTTCTCTATCTTCTGATACCCAGAGACTGAATCAGGGTCCGATAACGATCAACGCTCCGGCTCTTGAGATAGTCGAGCAACCGGCGGCGCTGGCTGACTATTTTCAACAATCCACGACGGGAATGATGGTCTTTTTTGTGGATACGAAAATGATCCGTCAGATAGGCAATCCTGTCCGAAAGCAACGCAATCTGAACCTCAGGAGAACCGGTATCGCCCTCATGAGTCTGATATTTTTGAATGATTTCCTTCTTCCGTTCCGCTTCCTGCACTGTTTTCCTCCTTGTCATCTTTTCCGTGTTTTTATTTTCACTTGTATTACCAAAGGCTTAGTTAAACGCCTTCATATTCCTGCTGTATAGCTAGCATGGAATCGGGATAAAGTAAAGATTCTTCATGTCCCAACAAAAACCTTTTTCAGTTTGAAATCCCCTCTTGTCTCCCGTACATGCCCAAAATCCGGGACGGCCACCGCCAGCAGCCGGTTTTGCCGCATCAGCGCCACCCAGCTTTTGCCTTCCAGTCCGGAAATATCACCCACAACATGCGCGAGCCGCGGCGGGATTCCATAACCCAATTTTTTTTCCGCTTCCTCGGTCACTTCAACTCTGGGCAATCCACCAATACCGGCGGTCAGGGGCAAAAGCGGCGTATCCGCTTTCAGATCGTCCAGCTTCACACTGTCGGCCACCGTAAAGACGCCGCTCCGCAGGCGCCGCAGAGCCGTCATATGGGCGGCGCTTCCCAGGGCGCGCCCCAAATCCTGGCACAAGGTCCGGATATAAGTTCCCTTGGAGCACTGCACCTCGAAGACAATGCGGGGAAGCGCAAACTCCGTTATCTTCAGTTCGAGTATATCTATCTCGCGAGCCTCACGTTCCACCTCCAGCCCCTTGCGGGCCAGACGGTACAGCGGAACACCGCCGATCTTCACCGCCGAATACATGGGCGGGCACTGCTTCATCCGGCCCACAAAGGCGGCAAACACCGCCTCAGCCTCCTCGCGCCCCAGATCCGGCACCGGACGGCGCGCAACAACCTCCCCTTCGGCATCCTGAGTGGCCGTTTCCGTACCCAGCTCCAGCACCGCGGCATACGTTTTGCGATCCGCCTCCAGAAATTCCACCAGCCGGGTCGCCATCCCAATCGCCAGCGGCAGAACACCGGTTGCCAACGGATCCAGAGTACCCAAATGGCCTATCTGGCGCGTACCCAAAATACGGCGCGCCCGCGCTACCACATCATGCGAAGTCAGCCCCTGCGGCTTGTCAAGAATCAAAAAACCGTTCATACCGCCGACAGTTTTTCCAGGGCGGCATGGACCATCCTCTCAACCTCTTCCAGCGTCCCTTCCAGCATCACGCCCGACGCATTGGCATGTCCGCCGCCTCCCAGAGCATGGGCCACCGCGCCCACATTGACATGCCAGGAACGCATCCGGACCTTGTACTGACGTTCCGCCTGCTGACGAAACAACAGCGCGACATCAACCCCCCGAATGGAGCGGGGATAGTCGATGAACGTTTCCGTGTGTTCCGGGCACGTACCGGTCTCGGCCATATCCCGCAGGGAAACCTCAACGGAGGCGACCCTGCCGTCTGCAGAAACCTTCAGCGTTTTCAATACCCTGCGAAGCAGATCGAGTTCTGATGCGCCGCGATTCTCCATGTTGTAGGCAACCATCGCCGGCTGGGCGCCCAAAGCCACCATTTCCGCCGCAACGGCAAAAGATTCCCTGTCACTGTTGGAAAAATGGAACGCTCCGGTATCACTGAAAATTGCCGTGTAAATACAGGTCGCCACCTCTGTGGAAAACCGGTAGGAAGGGCACTGGTGCAACAGACGGTAAACCAGGACGCCAGTGGCGCTGGCATGGGGATCTATCAAACGGCAATCCCCGAAAGCATGCCCCGCTCCATGATGATCGATATCCACCACAAAACGGCACCGCGAAGGAAGAGCATCGTTTCCGATCCGGCGCAGATCCCCGCAATCCAGCACAAAGGCCACATCGAACCGGCTTTCGCCCAAATCCCGCACGATGGCGTCCGCTCCCGGCAAAAAGGCCAGCTTCGCGGGTACCGGATCAACATTGTACATCACCACTTTTTTGCCCATTTCACGCAGAGCGTTACCCAGGGCCAAAGTGGATGCCAGGGCATCCCCATCCGGATTGAGATGGGCGGCTATCAGAAAATGTTCATTTTCATCAATCGCCTTCAGAATATTCGCTATCATCCTGTCTTTTCTCCGTTGCGATCTGGCGCAGCAGTTCATCCATATGCGCACCGTATTCCAGACTCGTATCGAAAATGAACACCAGTTTCGGCGTATAGCGCAACCGTATCCGCTGCCCCAGCTCGTGGCATAAAAAAGGCACCGAATTTTTCAGTCCCTGCGCAGTCTCCTTCCGAGCCGCCTCATCTCCCAAAACAGAATAGTAGACCTTCGCCAAGCGCAAATCGGGGCTGACTTCCACATCGGTAATGGTCACAAAACCTATGCGCGGATCCTTCAATCCTTTGGAAATAAGAAGAGAAATCTCTCTTTTAATCTGTTCGCCCACACGACTGGAACGTCTGGTTGCCAAAATTTTTCTCCTAGAATATAGCCAACCTAAAAAGTCAAACAATTACAAATAGTTATAATATTTAGCATTACTAATTGCTTCCTGATTGCTTCCCCCAAAGGGAGAGAAGACAGGATAAAAAAACACCCGCTGTCTTGCGGCTAACAATACAGCGGGCCTTCACAATCGTTGGTAGATGCAACTACCACTCGGATAATGCATAAATTTTTTCCCGAATGCAAGGGAATATTTGCGTTTGTTCGACTGGTACAAAGTGAGGCGCTCCTATTTGTCAGACAACTGTCAGTCCGAGTGCAGGGTATTGATAAATACCATGTTGGTAAATTGACGCCCCTGATCCGTATTGCATATCTCTGGCGTTCCATATCTCTCGTCAAGGCTTCTTCAAGGACATCAATGAAATTCACATTCATCGTTGCGGAAAGCCGCCTGGAAAGCGCCTTGCAACTGTACCAGTCCATAATGTTACAAGGTCCCCTACGCATGAATGTAAGTAATATCCGCCCCCTACCTATAACCTAGTTTTCTGTTGATGGCATCCTCGACCCAATTCTGGATCGATCTTGCCTGTCATGAGTGGACACTGAGTTAGGCGTATTGAAGTACTTCAAACGCCATGAGACTGATATATCCAATGGCACTATGGCGGCGGGCACGATTGTAGTCAACTTCAATATATTCGAATACAGCCTGACGCATCTTTTCACAAGTGGCAAAGCTCTCGCCATATTTTTTCTGAAATAAATTTCGCGCTTCTTTTATAGACAGGATAAGCCATTATATTTGTTCATTTTTAGGAAAACACATCGAGGAACACACACAAATTACAAGTATTCTACAGCCAATCTGTATTTCTGATTATACTTGTTAAAGCTTTCAATAAATTGCTGAGTTCTTTCTGCTTTTAATTCACTCATATAATTATGGACGTTCAGATTTGATTTTGCAAGTTGAATAATAGAAATAGCTATATTGGAACAGTGATCAGAAACCCTTTCGCAGTTAATAAGAAGATCCGACAAATAGACTCCAAGCTCAGGGTTACATACCCCCTTGCGGAGTCTCGCGATATGGCGATTTCTGATAGAGAGTGTCAATCTGTCAATAACTTCCTCAAGAGGTTCAACATTAGCCGCAATCTCGACATCACATTCTATAAAAGATTTTACTGTAATTTCTGATATTTCTGTCAAAGCTGCAAATAATGTCACAAAATCTTCCTTTGTTTTCTCTGAGAAATCTTTTTCATTTTGATCTATTTCCTGGCCAATTTCAATAATATTGATTGCGTGATCACTGATTCGTTCGAAATCACTTATACTATGCAAAAGTTCTGTTACTGTCTTGGAGTCTTCGTCCGTTAAACTGACAGACGACAATTCCAGTAGAAATGTCGATAACTTATCTTCCATATCGTCAATGAGGTGCTCTTTCTCTTCAATATTTATAGCCGCCTTGTCATCATAATGAAATATTGACGCAATAGCCTCCTGCAAGGCTTCTTTTGAAAAAATTGCCATTTCCTTTGTCCGTTCCCTGCACTGAGATACTGCCAATGGCGGAGTTGCAATCAAACGCTTGTCAAGGAGAACCAATGCCTCTTTATCTTTTGAATCCGGCACAATCTTCTTCGCAAGCATGACGAGCTGGTCTGAAAACGGCAAGAGCAACAAGGTTGTAACAATATTAAAAATCGAATGTACTGCGGCAACCTGAACTGCTCCAATCGGCTGATCAATGAAACTGAAATGAACAACAGAATTAACCATATAGAATATGGTAAGACATGCGATTGTTCCTATAATATTAAAAGACATATGGACCACGGTCACACGCTTTGCGTTCTTGTTCACGCCTATGGATGAGAACAAAGCTGTCACGCAGGTACCTATATTCTGGCCCATGATGACCGGTATAGCCATTCCGTACGGGATAGCGCCAGTGAGCGACAGTGCCTGCAAAATACCAATAGATGCGGCAGAAGACTGAATAACTCCAGTAAATACCGCTCCCAAAACAACACCGAGCAACGGATTCTTAAACGCGGTCAGAAGGCTGGAAAACTCTTCCTTCTCAGCCAGGGGAGACACTGCTTCTTTCATCAACTCCATCCCAAACATCAGAATGGAGAATCCCAGCATAATTGTACCTATATCTTTTCGTTTTTTACTCTTTCCTGTCATCAGCATGATGATGCCAATCAGGGCAACCACAGGAGCAAAGTTCTCCGGCTTCAATATTGATATGAATACATTATCACTTTCAATCCCGGCTGTGCTGAGCAACCATGCGGTAAGCGTCGTACCTATATTGGAGCCCATAATCATGCCGACTGTCTGTTCAAGCTGCATGATACCGGAATTTACCATCCCAACGAGCATGACCGTCATTGCGGATGACGATTGCACTGCAATGGTGATTCCAGCTCCAAGAGCAAAACTCTTGAATGGATTCGATGTCATCTTTCTTAAAGTTGATTCAAGTTTGCCTCCGGCAATCTTTTCAAGGTTCTGAGACATGACATTCATCCCGAACAAAAAGAATGCCAGGCCGCCACAAAGAGTAAAAACTGAAAATATGTTCATTATTAATCCTTAAACTTTACTTTTATCGTTGTTCCTACATTTACAGTACTTTCCACATCTATTTTTGCACCATGTCTCTCCGCAACATGGTGGACAATAGAAAGTCCCAATCCCGTTCCTCCCCTGGATCTGCTGCGGCCCTTATCCGTCCTGTAAAAGCGTTCGAAGATCCTTGGAATGCTCTCCCGAGCTATGCCAATCCCGGTATCAGAAACACAGATTCCTTTATTTTCTATTTTTATATCAATATTTCCATTTTCCCGGTTATACTTGATGGCATTATCTATAAGATTATAGACAAGATCATGAATTTCTTTCTCATTTCCTTTTATTTGTTCACTGTCTCCAACTATGCTTATATAAATTCCTCTCTTTTCAGCAGCAGATGACAACTGTTCTTTGCATTCCTCTGCTATTTCTTTCAGATCCACAGAATCAAACAGTTGAGTATTTGTGGTATCAAGTTCAGAAAGCCTGATGATATCTCCAATTAATGTTTGAAGCCTTTCAGATTCTTTATAGATCTTACCTGCAAATTCAAAGATCTTCTCTCCCTGTGCCATTCCTGTATTGATAATTTCAGCATATCCTGATATTGAGGTAAGCGGAGTCTTGAGTTCATGCGATACGTTTGCAGTAAATTCCTGCCTCATTCTCTCATGTTCATTTCTCATATTCACCAATTTATCAACGAGAGGAACAATCTCTGGATACATTCCTATATCTTTGGCAGATCTATGTTTTTCGATCATCTCAGGTATGCGTTTTATTGGAGCAATCAACATGTCAGTAATTTTTACTGATACAAACATCAGTATAATTACAATTCCTATGATGATTCCTATAATGACAATAAATGATCTCTTAAATAATGAAAATATCGAATCAGCCTGCATGGATACTCTAAGAATATTTCCATCTTCAAGAGATATTGCATAATAGTAATCATCAACACCAATTGTATCAGAATATCTCGTATCTCTGCCTGTTCCTGTTTTAATTGCTGACTTTATCTCTGGCCTGTCAAGATGATTTTGCATATTCTTTGCATCAGCGTCGCTCTCAAAAAGAACAATTCCTGACTTATTTATTAAAGTTATACGGAAATCTCCACCAGAGAAACGGGAAAGTTCATCAGGTGATGATATCTTATCGTAGCATTGGGCAACAATCTTACATTCGTGGGCAAGATTATCCTCCATTTCTTCACGAAAAACTCCGTAATATACAAATGTTGTTATAAAAATCCCTATGACTACCGTAATCACGCTCATATAAAATAGACTTAGGGCTATTCTTCTTTCCATCTCAACTATCCTTATCAAGCTTGTAACCAACATTACGTATGGTCTTTATATATTTTCCACTGTCTCCAAGCTTGTTTCTAAGATTTTTTATATGGACATCCAGAGTACGTCCTGTATATTCATATCCCCATATTCTATCTATTATATAATCTCGTCTGTAGACTGTTCCAGGAAACTCCATAAACATTTTAAGCAATTCAAATTCTTTATACGTAAATTCTACCTCTTTACCATTTATGGTTACTCTTCTTGTTTTATCAGAAATAGCAATATTTTCAAATACCAATTCTTTAGCAATACGTTCTGATATATGACGAAGCCTTGCCTTTACACGGCTTATCATCTCCAACACCCCAAAAGGCTTACACATATAATCATCAGCTCCCAGATCAAGACCTCTTACACGATCCAGTTCGGATGTCTTTGCGGAAATTATTATGACGGGAATTTTAGAAAAAATTGGGCTCTTACGTATTTTCTTCAACACTGTCAGTCCATCATCATCAGGCAGCATAATATCAAGTAAAATCAGATCAGGGATATTACCTTTCAGAGCATTATAAAGGTCCCTTGAATTCTCAAAATCTCTTACAGTAAACCCTTCTTTTGTAAGAGCATAACATTCAAGCTCTCTTATGTTCTCATCATCTTCAAGGATATATACAAGCATCGAAATCATCTCCTTTTCCCTTTAAAATATAGGACAGCTATGTAAAGTTGGATACCTATCGTAGGTTAAATCCATGTAAAATACCGATGTACACCGTCAGACTGTCGTCCCGCGTGCCCAGCTCCTTATCATCATCTTCCTCACCAGGTATCCCACTCTCCCGCCTTCGTCTCTGCGGAAAAAGAGAGATTTAGACAGCCCAACCTGTCCAGGCTGTCCACCAGGTCCGTAGTTCACCAGACCATGAAGTGTCCTCCTCCGCCAGGAGAACAGCACAACCGGATGGACTTACGGCGGACACAAGATCCTCGGTATCCAGGACACGAAAAAATTCCTCGGCGGAGGATGTGGGATGAACGAGCTTGACACCTGCTGCAATTATATCCTAATATTAATTATATTATCTAAATAAGTTATTAATGCCTAATATGGAAAGCAAACTTGACCACCAGAGCCTTCAATTATCTCAAAACAGAGGTTTGGTTTAGGCTAATGAGTATTTCATATAAAAAGAGCTGGCACGTTTCATCGCACAAAAGACATGGTCGCCATTCTGAAAAGCAGACGCTTCTCCATTTGGGTGCTGTCTATAAGGTAGCATGGCCATTTTACTAAAAATCGCAATTCAATCAGCGTCTCCATAACGCAGTGTCTCACTTGCTCCCCTGTCCGTATTTTTGCCGTCATGCGGTTAATTTCTCTGAGCGCGGAACTGGCTCCGGCTCAATGTTGGAGATTTTATGGAAGATAAATGGATGATACGGATTTTTCGTCCCGGATTAACATCCGGAACAGTTCCATCTGGCCTGCGCCTTTATTGCCTGCCCTTTGCCGGCGGAGGGGCTTCCGTATACAGGAACTGGGGGGCCGCATTAGGAGGAGTCGCGGAAGTCTGGGCGGTGCAGATGCCGGGGCGGGAGGAACGGATTAAAGAACCCAGGTTTTATTCCATAGACCGCCTTGTCACGGCCTTGCTTTCCTCAGAGAAAGGCAAAGGTCGGTTCGATGGCCGCTATATGCTTTTCGGACACAGCATGGGAGCGAAAATTGTTTATGAAATGGCCCGGCGTCTGGAAGAGATTGGGAAGCCGCCCGTTGCGCTCATCGTTTCCGGTATCCGCCCGGTAAATCTGCCTCCACTGCGGAAGATGGCCGGGCTCCCGGACGATGTCTTCGACAAGGAACTCATGAGGCTTGAAGGAACCCCGGCAGCTATTCTTGCCGATGAAGAATTTATGGCCATGTACCGGCCTCTGCTCAGGGCTGATTTTACCCTTGCGGAGACATATGTCAGAAATGAAGTTCTTGGCGTCCCGCTGCTGGCATTTGCCGGGGATCACGACTGCGAAGTGAATGAAAAGGAATTGGCGCAGTGGGCAGATTTAACTTCCGGTGATTTCGGAATGAAAATCTTTCCCGGTGATCATTTCTTTCTCAGAAAAAACGAGCCTGCCTTTCTCAATACGCTTCGCTACATGGTGCAGAAACTGACAAGCGGGCAGAAGCCGTCTGATGCGGTAAGGATATGTTCCGGGAACGGGGGAAGTAATGACCGAAGATAAGAAACTCCGTCTCGCAGAAGCGTTCGTCGGATTTCTCGGCCGTTTCCGCTATGCGGTTATTCTGGGGCTGCTGGTGATTGCCGCTTTCTCCGTTACTGCCATGAAAAATATACGCTTCGATAATTCCGACGAGTCGTTTTTTGCTCAGGATGATCCGGCCATTCTTGCCATAAACCGTTTTCATGAACTCTTCGGCAATGAAGACAATGCCTATATAGCCGTGCGTACCAAGGATGGCGTATTCAGGCATGAAATGCTCGTCAGGCTGGAAGCACTGGCTTCTGCCCTCGAAGACAATGTGCCCCATATCAAAAAGGTTACATGGATAGGTTCGGCGGAATATATCCGGAGCGAGGGTGAGGACGGCATTAAAACCGGACCCATTTACGATGAAATGCCCGATGCGCCTGAAGATCTGGAACGATTCAAAAAAATCACGCTTTCCCATCCGGATTTTGTGGATACGCTCATATCGCGGGATGCCAATACGGCCGTCATCGTTCTGGAATGTCGGCGTTATCCGGAAAATATACAGGATCCGCGGAAAGAAATTGCCCCCGCCATATACTCGGTTCTGGCAAGAAATGAATTTGCCGATTTGGAAACAGTCATGGCCGGGGCCCCCATATATGACTTTGAAAAAGAACAGATTACAAAAAGGCAGACAGGCAAATTGACGCTGTTATGCCTTATCTTGCAGGTCATTCTTCTTCTTCGCATCGGAAAGGGAGGCCTCCGCGCGGTTATCGCACCTGTCTGTGTCATAACGCTGACCATCATGTTTACCATGGGGATTGTGGGCTTGTCCGGCTGGCCCATGTCCATGATGGACATCATGCTTCCCACCTTGCTCTTTACCGTATGTATGGGAGATACGGTACATATTATTGCCCACTATCATATGTATAGGGATAGCGGAATACCGCATATGCAAGCCATGACCGGCACCGTGAAGGAGATTTTCTTTCCCTGCCTGTTTACATCTTTGACGACCATGGTGGGATTTCTTTCCTTTATGGCGACGGAAGTCGTTCCCATTAAAATGGCAGGGCTCTATTCGGCTATCGGCGTGGGGCTGGCTTTTATCCTCGCCATCTCGCTCACTCCCATCATCTACATGATCAGGCCCGAAAAGGATTCCCGATTCAGCGGGCAAGGCAGGCTTTCGGCTACCGCGTCTCACAGGCGTCTCGATGATTTCCTTCAAAAGGCAGTGAAGGCCTGCTTAAGACACCCGGTACCTGTCATTGCTTTCTTCTTTGCCGTAACCGGCATGTCGGTGTGGCTTTTTCAAAGCGTGGTTATTGAGACCAACAGCATCAAAGATCTGCGCACGGTAGAAAAGCTGCGCAGGGATTCTGATTTTTTTGACGAGCATTTGGGCGGCGCGATGTCCCTCGAAATCATGGTGGACAGCGGTCACGAAGACGGAGCAAAGGATTTGGGGTTCTTGCGTGACATCAAGGCATTGCAGAGGCACGCGGAAGCGCATCCGAAAACGGTAAAGACCCATAGCGTCGTGGATACCATAGCGACCATCAGAGAGGTCGTTCACGGTGATGATCCGGCATATCATGACCTCCCGGACGAGCAAAATCAGGTCAGCCAGTATCTTTTTTTCTACGAGACTTCGGGCGGCAAGAACCTGGACAAGGAAATGAGCCTCCTGAACGATGTCGTGCGACTTCATGTTCAGACAAGAAATATGGGGACGCAGGATGTCAAGGAGTTCGTGGCTGATATGGAGCGCTTTGCCGCGGATGAATTAAAGGGGCGCATTCATCTTGAATGCACAGGCCAGATGGCATGGATGACCGCGCTCGCCGATTATGTCAAAGCCGGGCAGTCGGTGAGTTTGCTGAGCGCCGCCATATCCATATGCCTTCTGATGATTGCCTGCCTGCGCTCCATCAAGCTTGGCCTGATCAGCATGATCCCGAATATTGTCCCCGTCCTCTTTGCCATGGGGCTCATGGGGCTGTTTGGCATACGCCTTTCCCTTCCCTTGATGATTTTTTCCTGCGTCATCATGGGAGTATGCGTCGATGATACGACGCATTTCTATGTCTATTTCAGGAATTTTTTTGCGCAA
>JAILGY010000146.1:0-2931 GCA_024696325.1 bacterium
GGCCTGCAAGGAAGCCAAAATGAGCGCACCAGTCTTGTGGGTATGCAGATAGTGCAGAACTTCGGGTGTAATCTTTTTGCCCTCGGATTCGATATCCACTGCCTGACCGCCCACCATGCCCCGGGAACCGGCAGCGGAAGCAATAATATGCGTTACCTGGAGCACCCGTTCAGCCGGCACATCCGCAAAGACCCCCGGCGCGGAAAGCAGCACAAATGCCTCGGTCAGCAACGCATCGCCAGCCAAAATCGCCATCGCCTCACCGAACACCTTATGACAGGTCAAACGTCCGCGTCGATAGTCATCGTCGTCCATCGCGGGCAAATCGTCGTGAATGAGCGAATAGGTATGAATCATCTCCATGGCGCAGGCTGCGGGAATGACCGCTTCCGCCTGTCCTCCCACCGCCTCGCAGGCCGCCATCATCAGCACCGGCCGGATACGCTTGCCGCCCGCCATGACGCTGTAGCGCATCGCCTTGTGCAAGGTGGCGGGTTCCTCATTTTCCGCAGGCAGGTACTCGTCCAGCGCCTGATTGATCCTCGCTGCCCGTTCTTTCAAATATGCCTTCAAATCAATCATTCCTCGTTCTCCTCCAGATGAAACGGTTGCACCTGCATCTCTTCCTTTCCATCGCCCTTGTTGACCAGAACCTCCACCCGGTTCTCCGCCTCCTGCAGAATCTGGCGGCAAACCGCCAGCCGCTCGACCCCGCGCTCAAACCAGCGCAGCGTTTCATCCAACTTCAGGTCGCTGCGGCCAAGATTCTCCACCGCCTTTTCCAGATCCGCCAATGCCTTTTCAAAGGTTTCTTTCGCCATATCACCTCAGTTTTCTTGTTTGCCCGTATCGGAGACGTCATGACACTTCACCGCTTCGGTGACCACACGAGCTTCGCCATCCACAAAGCGGATCACCAGCCGCTCTCCTTCGGAAAGTTGTTCCACGGAACGAACCGGGGCACCTTTCGGAAAGCGCGTCACCACCGCGAAACCGCGCGCAAGTGTCCCCAGAGGGGAAAGCGCCTCCAACTGCCCGGAAAGCGCGGCAAGATGCGCTTCCCGCCCGGCAAAAGCCTGCCGAAGCCGTGTTATCAGCAACGTTTCCAGATTAGCACAGCGTTGTTGATACCACCGCAACTTTTCAACCGGCGCGTTCAGTGCCCGCGTTAAAGCCGCCAGCCGTTCACGTCCCCGATGAAGAGCGTGACGCACCCTTGACGCCAGTTCCAGTCCCAGAACATCCAGATGGGCCTCCAGCTCCAAACGGCTCTTTGTCACCAGTTCAGCCGCGGCGCTGGGTGTCGCTGCCCGCAGATCCGCAGCCAGATCCGAGATGGTCACATCCGTTTCATGTCCCACGGCAGAGATCACCGGGATGGCAGAAGCCACTATCGCCCGCGCGACCTTCTCCTCGTTAAAGGGCCAGAGATCCTCCAGTGAACCGCCGCCGCGTCCGATGATAATAACATCCGCGGAAGCATCCCGGTTTAGGGCCCCCAGCGCCGCAACCAGATCGTCTGCCGCCTCGTCTCCCTGCACCCGCGCCGGCGCCAGCAGGACCCGGAGTCCCGCGCCTCGCCGTGACAAAACTTTAAGGATATCACGAATCGCGGCACCGGTTGGCGACGTAACCACCCCCACCACTCGCGGAAGCGCGGGCAGGGGCCGCTTGCGTGATTCGGCGAACAGTCCTTCCGCCGCAAGACGATCCCGCAGCTGGCAAAATGCCTGATGCAGATTGCCCACACCGCAGATCTCCATCCGCTCCGCCACCATTTGCAACTCGCCACGCTGCGGATAAACGGAAACGCGCCCTCCGCACAGAACCCGCATGCCATCCTGAGGCACAAAGGGCAAGGTACGATTGTAGGGACGAAACATCACCACACGCAATGCAGCGCGCTCATCCTTAAGCACAAAGTAGTAATGTCCGGAAACCGGCGCGGAAAAGTTGGAGATCTCGCCTTCCACCCAGACCTCCCAGAAATTTTCCTCCAGCACCTCCTGAAGCAACCCGACCAGCTGGGACACCCGCAACACCAGAGGTTTGCCTTCCGCCCTGTCCATCCGCATCAGATCGTCCATAGCCCAAATCCTATTTGTCCAGAAGCAGCTGCACCGGCACAAGCTCGACGCCATGCGCCCTGAAACGGGGCGCTGCCTGCCGCAACGCGGCCAGTGTCTCCGGATAGGGATGGCAAATTGCTACTGCCGAGCCCTGTTTTCCAGCCTTCGCAAGCAAGGCGTCAATTTGCCCGAGAATCTTCCCCACCTGACGCTCATTGTCCAGAAAAACATCTCTCCCAGTCGACGCTACGCCCAGATTGCGGGCGGTTCGGTATCCCACCGAAGCCCCGGAGGTCCGGCTGTCCACAAAAAACAGTCCGTGCCTGCGTAGTTCCGCAAGCACCAGCGCCATCCTCCGCCCATCCGCGGTAAAACGCGAACCCATGTGGTTGTTGATGCCTACCGCTCCCGGCACCCTCTGCAGATGCCAACGCAGCCGCGCCAAATTTTCTTGATCGGAGATATCGGTTCTCAAGGCCCGTGCGCCTGGATTGGCCTTTCCCAACGGCTGCATCGGCACATGCGCAAGGATCTCGCGCCCTCTTTGACGGGCCAGCCGGGCCGTCCATTCCGCGTGTTCTTCGTCGGGAATGATGGCCAGCGTCACCGGCAAAGGCAGTTCCATCACGGTCTGGGCTACCTCACGGCTGTGTCCCATATCATCCATGATAACCGCCACCAGAGGTTTTCCTGCAAGATTTTTCCCAGAAGGAGAGGTTGAAGGAAGAAAAAACACCAAAAAAGACATACCTGCCTGCGAGCTGGTCACTTCAAGCGCCCGCGGAGCGTGCTGAATGCGCAAACGGACATCAGGCGTCTCCTTTTGCAGGCGGCGTCTAAGGCCTTTTATCCATGCCCTGGA
>JAILGY010000147.1:0-15460 GCA_024696325.1 bacterium
CGGGGTCCAGCACATAAAAGCGGCTTTCCGCATTGTTCGCGGCGGCCATGCCTGCATAGTGCACAAGCAAAGGCCATGCGGCCTCTATGCATTCTGCCACGGTCGTATGGCGCACCCGCTCTTCATTTTCCTCGCTGTCGTGCGAAGCCGCCTTTATGGCAAAGGGCAGCCTCTTCCACATGACACGCAGGCGCTCCGTGCCCATGTTGTCCCAGACGACGCAAAAAGCCCTGTCTGTCCTGATGGCACGGATATCTTCGGCAAAAACTTCCTGATCCATGAGCAGGACGGAATTATCCTTCCGGAACGCCAGGTCCAGATCCTTCAATCCGCCATGCTCCCTTATGACGATGAAACCGCGGCTTTCGATGTAACGCCGCAGTGCGTCGCGCTCGTCTTTTTCCAGAACGTCCGTGACAAAGACCATGGGCTTCCCTAGCTCCTCCCTGCGGATATGTTCCAGGAAGGCGACCTGCGTGCTCCAGTATCTACCTCGGTAGGGAGAATCAGGATTGACACGATAGTCGACGCCGTCAAAATCTTGTTCTTTTACGCACAGCGCCATGAATGGCGAACGAACGGAAGCTGGAAGGTCACGTTCCCAAGAGATACGCAATATCTTCGATGCCTTGAAGGATGTGGCCAGCACTTTAAGCGCCGGTTCAAAAAAATAATTCTTATGCAGGGCAAACTTGCCGTCCCGCTGCCGTTCCAACCAAATGTTGGCCACATGCTTGCCCAACGTGCGGGCAGCACCTTTGAAATGCTTCGCGAAGATCTCTTCAAATTCTTTTTTCGTTATGGAAACACAGCCTGCCAGGGACATCCTGAAGGGATAGCAGCCACCAAGCTTCATCAGTTCGCTAAAGGACATCGTTTGTCCGACCATGACATTATGCAGCCTGTCCTGTGCCTCGCTGGCGATCGCCGCAACGCAAGCGTACGGACCGGAGAGGCAGGAGGCGTCGTCAAAGACATCCATGTCCACGCAGTCTATAGGACCACAGCAGGCGACGGCATAGCGTTCCAGAAGCGATTCGCCCAGAGTCAGCTTGCTGTTGTCACCACTGTCGATGCGGAGGTATTGCGGAATATTGCCAATGATTGGCGTTGCGCTTTCCTCGCAGAATCGCAGGAGTACAGCCTTGCCCAAAGGACTGTCTGGCGGCCTCTTTTCCACAAGCTCCCTGCTGATCATCATGTACTCTTGCATCTCCTCATGGCGGAGAGCAGGAAAGGAAAGCGGCAGGCGCAAGGCAAGCTCGGGCCACAGCGAACGCGGAGCGACGAGCAGGACACGCCCTTGTGAAACGGTGGCGGTCAGACTTTTCAGATCGACCTTTGTCTTTTTGGATAGTGGGATGCGGTCTTTAAAGAATCTCTCTCTTTTTTGAGCAGCCCCTTCAAAAAATTCCTTATATGGGGAAGTGTTCAGTTTCGTAAGCAGCTGTTCGATGTCATCAGGCAGGAATTCTTTAAGTTCCCTGCACAGTTCCGGACGCTGCGCCAGCCGGTAGAGCTGGTTCCAAAACAAACCGTCGGTGAGCTCGACATCTTTGTCCGCCTTGTGCGGGGCAAGCAGCGAGTAGGCGTAACGGCATGGATCCAGCAGAAGCTCTATTTCCAGCGTATCCCAGACAAAAGCATTTGTCTTCAGTCCGCGCTTTTCCAGGATGGGCAGATCCCATTGCCGTATATTGTGGCCAACGATGATTGGGGATTTTTTTCAACCTTCGTAACAGGGAAGAAAGCTGTTCCTCTCCTTCGTATTTCCGTGTTTCGCCATCCTGGAGGAAGGCAAATTCCCATATCGTATCCCTATCCCTGTCGGATTCGAGGTCGAACACGGCATAGGGCAGATCCGATCGGAATGTCTCCCACCGTTGACGCCTGAAGTCTTCAGTCAGTGCGTTGTCAGGAAGCAGCATGGCAGCAGCAAGAGTAAGTTGCTCGTCCATATCTGCAAATTTGGAAAGAGCTTTAGATAGTTCCACTTCTTCAAGCGGCCGCAGGATATTTGCCAGGACATCGGGTGTCATGCGTGAGAGAACATACGCGACGTCTGGGGACTCATCTCCCGAAAATCTTTGCGCAAAGGCGCACAAATATTTAGTTTCCAGATCCTTAAGCAACTTTTCCCAATTGGCTATACTTCCGATGCATCCTGTCCGTCCGCACTGATACAAAAGCAACAGGACACCGTCGGGCAGATCATCCATGGGAGGAACGATCTCGCAGAGCGCTTCGCCATACAGCTCGTGCAGCGTTTTCGTCAGTTCCCAACTGAATTCCTCAGCTTGTGCGCCGGCAAAGAGCTTCTGCGCCTCTGCCGCGTCCAGATGCTGCAAAAAATCCTTGACGCCTTTGGCTCGGGGATCATCCGTAAGTTTTTTTCGTATCATGAGATGCCAAGGCTCTAGGGAAATGCCGTGGAGTAGGCATTCAGCAAGCGTTTCCGTCAGTTCCCAACTGAATTCCTCAGCCTGTGCGCCAGCAAAGAGCTTCTGCACCTCTGCCGCGTCCAGATGCTGCAAAAAATCCTTGACGCCTTTGGCTCGGGGATCATCCGCAAGTTTTTTTCGTATCATGGGATGCCAGGGCTCCAAGGAAATGTCATGGAGCAGGCATTCGGTAAGCGTTTTCCAGTCCCATTCTGCCTCAAGCTCCTCATCCAATATGACTTTCATGAAAAGCGCTGAAGATGCCGCTTTCTGTTCCTGACCTTTTTCTGGCAGGATGCGCTTCCGAGCGGCGTTCCGAATGGCGCTGCGCTTTGCCAGAAGCCCAAGGACCTGTTCATCGGCTGCAATGGGAGCGTATCTATCGAGAAAAGGACCGACATATTCTTCATGCCGTTCCAATAACCCTGCCATGTTTTGCCAGTCCCGTATGCAGACAAGGCCATCTGTCTGTCCACAAAGACACAGAAAAAACAGCGCGGAATCGGAAGACCGTCCATCTGGAGGAAAAACGGATGTGAAAACGGAGCTGTCCCGTTCGTAGAGGGACTGTGCAAGTTCCCAGCTCACGGATGACAGGTCTGCTCCTGACAGAAGCTCGGCGATCTCCGCTGTGCTTAATCCTGCCACGAAAGCCTCTTTTCCTGGTCCATCTCCTTCAAGCAGTTTTTTTTGGATCATGGGATGCCAGGGCTCCAGAGAAATACCGTGCGACAAACAGCCGACAAGCGTTTCCCAGTTCCATTCTGCCTCAAGCTCCGCATCCAGCATGACTTTCATGAAAAGCGCTGAAGATGCCGCTTTCTGTTCCTGACCTTTTCCAGGCAGGATGCGTTTCAGAGCGGCGTCTCGAATGGCGCCGTGCTTTGCCAGAAGCCCAAGGACCTGTTCCTCGGCTGCAATGGGAGCATATCTATCGAGAAAAGGTCCGATATATTCTTCATGCCGTTCCAATAATCCTGCTATGTTCTGCCAGTCCTGTATGTAGGCAAGGCAGCTCTTTTGTCCACAGAGACACAGAAAAAGCAGCGCGGCGTCGGAAGACCGCCCATCGGGCGGAAAACAGGATGTGAAAAAGGAACTGTCCCGTTCGTAGAGGGTCTGAGAAAGTTCCCAGCTCACGGATGACAGGTCTGCTCCTGTTAGAAGCTCGGCGATCTCCGCTGTGCTTAGTCCTGCCACGAAAGCCTCTTTTCCTGGTCCATCTCCTTCAAGTAATTTCTTTTGCAGGGCAGGGCTCAGCTTTTTCAGCGCAAATCCTTTTTGCCACAGGCTGCCAATGAGCTCCCAGGAATCCTCGGCGATGAGAACATCCAGGACTTTCTCTTTGACAAAGTCAAAACCTGGCAACTCATTAGGATCAAAATCAGCCGGAAGCTGCAGAAAGCAGTTTTGCATGAGCGGCCGTGTTTTGGGGTCATGCAGCAAAGATTCGAGAAAGGCATCCCGCTCAGGTTCCTGTGCGGCACATTCGCAGAGGATGGACACGAACTCCCGAGGACCATTTTCGCTCTTGTTCAGGAATGCCTGCAAAGGCCCGGCAATGGCATGTTCGTCATAGGAATGCTTTCCCCATGGGTCGTCTGATCCCTTAAAACAAGGATGCTCCCAGTAGTGTTGCAGCGCCATGCGCAAGCCATCCGGGGTGGATGCCATTTGCAAATTGACCGCAGTTGTTCCCCGAACTTCAAATGTTACCCAATCGTGTTCAGAAAATGAACGTAGTTCACGTTTAGAAATATAGAAGCTTTTTATAGAGTCTATTTTGCTCCCTGCTTCGTCGAACAGGACACCGTTGGTTTCTAAAAAACCATAGGGGTTTCCACTATCATTTGACGCTTTATAAAACCCAAAGTATCCAAGATATCTGATAGAAATGCTTTTGGATGCTTGCGTAGATGAAAAATTTTCCGTGCCATCAGATGTACTATTATTTGATTTACCATCATTGTTGTCTTCCCATACATTTTCATCATGTTTCATGATACCGCTCTCCGCATTGCATCCGCACATCGTCTGGAACGTCTTTTATTCAGTGGGAAATGAAGACCATCAATAAGTGCTCCACTAAAAATGGACTGACATTCATTGGGAAAATGGGAGCACCTCAAATTCAATCTCAATCCGAAATGTCACGACCTATTTGAAAGGCTTGAGCGTGGCTATTCAGTTGCTGAACTTGCTGATAGGGCAGGTGTTCCACGAACAGAATGAAACATAAAAGGCAGGAAAAAACAAGGCCCTGCAAGGTTTCTGAAACCAAGCAGGGCCTCTTGGAAAAGCAAATTGGTGGAGCTAGGCGGGATCGAACCGCCGGCCTCTTGAATGCCATTCAAGCGCTCTCCCAGCTGAGCTATAACCCCAAAGAGGATTCTCTTTTATAGCAATCTTCCCGGAGTGTCAATTGTTTTTTTGAAAACAGAACAAATCACTCCTTATGGCTACGTCCATCATTTGACCTGGACAACTTCCTTGACACCAGGCACCTTCTCTTTCAATGTTCTCTCAATGCCCATCCGCAAGGTCATGGTCGCCATCGGGCAGGAACCGCAGGCGCCCTGCAGTTTCACCTTGACCACGCCATCATCCGTCACATCGATCAGTTCCACATCACCGCCATCCGCCTGCAAATGGGGGCGCACCATATTCAGAATTTCCTCAACCTTTTCCCGCATAACAGACCTCCATCATGTAAAAGCTTAATGTACCTCACTGTCTCCAGATAAAGCTGAGACCACCACTTGCCGGAAGGATTTCCGCCAACTGCAACTTGCTCTTGCCCAAAATATACTCCAGAAGCCCAGTCTGCTCTTTGGGCGGATACACAACTTTCGGTTTCCCGGATATTTTTCCCAACTGTCCGGCATACTCAACAGCATCCTGCAAACCACCCAGTTGATCCACCAGTCCAACAGCCTTGGCCTGTTCACCGGAGAAAACCCGGCCATCCGCCAAGGCCCGGACTTTTTCCTCCGGCATGGAACGTCCTTCCGCCACAGCCCGGACAAACTGGGAGTGGACATTGTCCACCGTTTCCTGAAGCAGTTTCCGTTCCTCGGCGCTGAGCGCCTTATTGGATGCGCCCATATCCTTGAACGCTCCGCTCTTTACCACCTGCAAACCGACGCCAATGGTTTTCATCAATTCTTGCAGGTTGGGAAATTCCAAAATAACGCCGATACTTCCGGTAATTGTGCCCGGATTGGCAAAGATCCGTTTGGCTGGAGCGGAAATGTAGTATCCGCCAGAAGCCGCCACCGAGCCCATGGAGACCACCACCGGCTTGTCACTGACAGTCTTCTTGACCGCCGTGTAAATTTCCTGAGACGGCGCTACGCCACCGCCGGGAGATTCCACCCGTAGGACAATGGCCTTGATGGCCGCATTTTCCCTGAACGATTCCAGTTCATCGATAACTTTTTGCGCGGAAACAATAACGCCCCGCACTTCGACAACGCCAACCCGTTCACCGATAAAAGGTGTGCCCTTGCCGGCCGATGGCATCAGCACCATCAAAGCCGCAAAAAAAACAAAGATGGCTCCAAAAACACCCAGGGCCATCATAAAAGGCTTTTTTTTCATAGCATGACATTTCGGGCGAAATTCCCTCCGACAAGGGAATTTCGCCCGACCTTTGGATTGTCATCGAAAAACTTGAGTTTGCAGCAAACTCCCAACTGGAACGCCTGTCAGAGTTTGTCACTCCTTGTTGGCACGTTCCATCGCACCCTGCAGGATCATACCCAGATTGGAAGTCGCGTTGTTCTGCGATCCCAGGTACGACTCCATGTTGGCCTTTTCCTTGCGATCCTCCAGCTGCTTGATCGACAGGGCGATTTTGCGATCTGCGGTATCAATATTCAGGACAACGGCTTCCAGCTCATTGCCAATTTCGGTGAAGGTTTTCGGAGAATCCAGTTTTTCCTTGCTGAGCTCGGAAACATGGATCAACCCCTCAATACCTTCCTCAATTTCCAAGAATACACCAAAATCGGTGATGGAAGTTACCTTGCCGCGTACCAGTGTTCCCGGTTTGTAACGGGTAGGAATGGTGCTCCAGGGATCCGGGGTCAAATGCTTGATGCTCAGCGAAAACCGCTCGTTCTCACGGTCGACATTGAGAACCACCGCCTTGACCATATCCCCTTTCTTGAACATCTCGGAAGGATGTTTGACCCGTTTGGTCCAGGAAATGTCGGAAATATGCACCAAACCGTCAATGCCCTCTTCCACGCCCACAAACAGACCAAAATCGGTAATATTCTTGACCTGGCCCTCAATAACCGTTCCCGGAGGAAACTCCTCGCCGATGACATCCCACGGATTGGGCTCGGTCTGTTTGAGGCCCAGAGAAATTCTCCGGTTGGCGACATCCACAGCCAGAACCTGCGATTCGACTTCGTCGTTGATGCTGAGGATCTTGCTCGGATTCTTGATCCGTTTGGTCCAGCTCATCTCCGAAACATGAATCAGGCCTTCCACGCCCTCTTCCAGCTCGACAAACGCGCCATAATCCGTCAGGCTCACCACCTTGCCATGCACCCTCTGGCCAACCTGGTACTTGCTTTCCACATCCGCCCACGGATCGGGGATCAGCTGTTTGAGGCCCAGAGAAACCCGCTCCTTGTCACGGTCATACTTGAGTACCTTGACCTGAATCTTGTCCCCAACGGACAGGCGTTCAGAGGGATGGTTGACCCGTCCCCAGGAGATATCGGTAATATGCAGCAGGCCATCAATACCACCCAGATCAATAAAGGCCCCGTAATCGGTAAGATTTTTCACCACGCCTTCCATCACCTGGTCTTCGTTGAGCGACTGCAGCGTGTCTTT
Organism: bacterium; assembly: GCA_024696325.1. Taxonomy (GTDB): domain Bacteria; phylum Desulfobacterota; class Desulfuromonadia; order Desulfuromonadales; family JAAYDE01; genus RGIG7977. The sequence goes on from JAILGY010000147.1 coordinate 7,293, forward strand.
CCGGAGACGATCGCGCTGTTCCTCAAGCAGCAGACGGCGCGACAGCACAATGTTGCCCCGGCGTTTGTTGAGCTTGATGATCTTGAATTCCAGCGTCTGTCCCAGCAACTTGTCCAGATTGCGTACCGGACGCAAATCCACCTGGGAACCGGGCAAAAAGGCATTGACACCAATATCGACAGAAAGGCCGCCCTTGACACGGGCCAGGATACGGCCTTCAATAACCATGTTCTCTTCCAGCGAGCTCCAGATCTTCTGACGATCCGCCTTGACTTTGGAAAGGCTGATCAGGCCGTTTTCATTCTCGGTGCTTTCAATGTACACATCAAACTGATCGCCCTTGGAAACCGTTGCATTTCCCTGTTCATCCTGGAATTCGTGAATGGCAATCACACCTTCCGATTTTGCACCCACATCCACCACGACCGAATCGTCATTCACCTGCACAATGGTTCCCCGAACCACGTTGCCAGGCACCAGCTCTTTCAGGCTGTTCTCGAACAGATCGGCGAAATTTTCCTCCATTTCACCGTTCTCCAAGCCCATTACTTCTTCTTCTCCACCATTTTGTCTTTCATCAATCATGAAAACCTTACCCCCTGAATTTTCCTTTTCGCCATTACGGCGAAAGATCATGGTTTATACCACCATGATCTTATGAAAATAACATAGGAAACAAGAGAAAACAAATTATTTTCCGTTGTCTTCTTCGCCTTTTCCCAGGGAACGCAACCGTTCCAGCACCTCTTCGATAATCCAGCTGGGCGTGGATGCGCCAGCTGTCACGCCAACGCTTTCAACACGGTCAAACCAGGCCGGATCCATGCCTGAAGCTGTTTCGATGTGGTAGGTGCGAGGAACAATGGCCTGGCATATGGTTGCAAGTCTTGTAGTGTTGGCACTGTTATGCCCTCCAATCACCAACATGACATCCACCTTGCCGGCAATCTCGCGCGCTTCATTCTGGCGCACAGAAGTAGCGTCACAGATGGTCTTGATGACCCGCAACTCCGAACATTTCTCCAGGCAGATCCGGACGATGCTCTCCAGATTCTCGGAAGACTGCGTGGTCTGCGCGACAATCCCCAGCCGCTGCGCCGCAGGCAGGCTCCGCGCCTCATCCGGGGTAGCCACCACGTAGACATTGTTGCTCCGCACATAGGAAACGATGCCCTTGACCTCCGGATGTTCGCGCTCGCCGACCAACACCAGCGTATAGCCTTCCTCGTCCAGCATTTTGGCGCAGTTTTGCGCATTTTTCACAAAGGGGCAGGTCGCATCCACGATCTCCAGCCCGCGCCGGACGAGCTCTTCGCGTTCCTGCACGGTAATGCCGTGCGAACGGATGATCACCCTCCCCTGCCGGGCTTCCTGCACCGAATTGATGACTCGCACCCCCATCGCCTCCAGTTTGGCGACCATCTGCGGAGAATGGATAATCGGTCCCAACGAGGCGATTTGCTCCCCGCCAGCGGCAGCTTCCAGCGCCATCTGCGTGGCCCGTCTCACGCCAAAACAAAAACCGGCGCTTCGTGCGACGATAATATTCATTGGATCCCCTTTTCCGCAGCGCGTACCCGCACAATTTCCTCCATCCGGCTCAGCACCTCTTCTATGGTCAGCGTGGTGGCATCAATCACCACGGCATCGTCCGCCTTGCTCAGCGGACTGTCCTTGCGGTTCATATCCGCCCGATCCCGCTCCTGCATTTCCGCTATGGTACTTTCCAGATCGGCGGCAATGCCACGGGCTTTCAGCTCCAGCCAGCGCCTTTTCCCACGTTCCGCCACATCCGCCGTCAGAAAAAATTTCACATCCGCCTTTGGAAAAACCACCGTGCCGGTATCACGCCCTTCCAGCACCACGCCACCTGCCGCCCCGATCTCCTGCTGGCGCCGCACCAGAATCCGCCGCACCCCGCTGCAGCTGGAAATCCGGGAAGTCAGCAGGCTTATTTCCGGTGTACGAATGGCTTCGGAAACATCTTCACCGTTCAGCAAAACCCGCTCGCCTTCCGCCTCCCGCCGGAAATTGATGCGCTGTTCCCCGCACAGCTTTGTCACCTGTTCGCAATCCTCGCAGTCACAATTTGCGCGATAGGCCGCCAGCGCCACCGCACGATACATGGCACCGGTATCCAGCGCGATATAACCCAGCCGGGCCGCCAGTCGTTTGCACAGCGTGCTTTTGCCGGAACCACAGGGGCCGTCAATCGTAATAATCAATCCGTTCATCATCTTCCCATCCAATAGTTTGATTGCAGTCAGCGCGAAACAATTCTTTGAAGCTGCTCCCAGAATCCGGGAAAGGAGATATCCGTGCAGGCGGCATCCGCGATACTCACCGCGGACGATGCGCGCAGTCCCGCAACCGCCATGCTCATGGCGACACGGTGATCGCCATGCGACTTCACATTGGCTCCCCGGAAACTCGCCCCTCCCCGGATAATCATGCCATCATCACGGGTTTCCACCGCAACCCCCAGTTCGGCCAGTTCCCCGGCCATGGCCGCAATGCGATCCGTCTCCTTGACCCGCAATTCACGGGCATCACGAATAACGGTCGTTCCTTCGGCCAACGCAGCAGCCACACACAGCACCGGCAGCTCGTCAATCAGCCTGGGAATGAGCGCCCCGCCGATTTCCACGCCGTGCAGGGCACTTGTCCGGACAAGGATATCCGCAACCGGCTCGCCGGCTTCCTCGCGCCGGTTTTCCAGTTCAAGGTGCGCTCCCATGTTCCGCAGCACCTCCAAAATGCCATCGCGGGTGGGATTGACGCCAACGTTCACAAGCCGCAACTGCGAATCCGGCACCAGAAGCGCCGCCACCATGAAAAACGCGGCCGACGAGATATCCCCCACCACGGTCAGCTCACGCCCACACAACTGAGGGCGGCCATATACCGTGACCTGTCCGGGAAAAGCTTCGACCCTCGCCCCGAAAAAGCCCAGCATCCGCTCGGTGTGATCACGCGAAGGATATGGTTCGCACACCGTGGTTTGCCCCTCGCAAAAGAGACCGGCCAAAAGCAGCGCCGATTTGACCTGGGCGCTTGCCACCGGCGAATTGTACCTGAAAGGATGCAAAGTGCCTCCGCTTACGGCAAGCGGAAGATTTTCGCCCCCGTGACGACCGGTGATCCGCGCCCCCATGCCGGCAAGTGCGCCGCTTACGCGTTTCATCGGGCGACGGCGCAGGGAAGCGTCACCGCTTAGCACGGAAAAGAAAGGCTGCGCGGCCAGAATGCCGGTCAAAAGCCGTACTGTCGTTCCGGAGTTGCCGCAGTCGATGACATCTTGCGGTTCCTGCAGGCCATCCAGCCCCACCCCCGCGATCTCCAAAACATTATTCCCCAGTTCTCTGACCGGCACGCCCAGCGCCCGCATGGCGTTCACCGTGCTGAAGTTGTCCGCGCCAGGCAAAAAGTTGCGGATATATGATGTGCCCCTGGCCAGCGAGGCCAACATCACCGCGCGGTGCGAGACCGACTTGTCTCCCGGCACCACAACCTCGCCGCGCAAACCGGTGCGCGCAGGTTCAACCGTTCTGCATTCCGGTTCCTTCATGACTGTTTCCTCTCCCAATTCTTTCGTCCCAGTAGAACAGATCGTTTGCGGTTTCCCCGATCGCGGCCCGTTCCTGTTACTTTACCTGCGGCAGACGCGCACGCAGCGCCCGCGCGCGAATGAAAAAATCTTCCAGCGTCTTTTCATCTCCGGACGCGATATGTTCCTTCAACGTTTTCCAGAGCGTTTCAAAGCTGGTCATCGCATCCAGCAAGGCTTCCCTGTTGGAAAGCGCAATATCACGCCACATGACCGGATCGGAAGAAGCTACCCGGGTGAAATCCCGGAAACCGCCAGCGGAAAATTCCAGCAGCCGTCCCGCAATCCGCTCCCGTTCTTCCACCGTATTGACCATGGTGTAGGCCACCATGTGCGGCAAATGACTGACCACCGCCATGATCCGGTCATGACGGCTTGCCTCCATCTCCACAACCTGACTTCCGGCCGCGCGCCACAGCGCCCGCACCCGGTCCAGCGCATGTTCCGGCGTGCGCGGCGTGGGCGTCAGCACGCAGAACCTGCCGCGAAACAACGAGGAAAAGGCGGCTGCCGCGCCACCTTTCTCCGTGCCCGCCACCGGATGGCCGGGGACCAGCGCCGCTGTCTGCGGCACCAGCGGCTCAATCTGCGCAATCACGTCTTCCTTGACGCTGCCGACATCGGTAAGGACGGCATCCGGCGCAAGCCCCGGCAAAGCGGCCTCAAGTGCCCCCCGCATCGCCCGCACCGGCGTGGCCAGCACAACCATGTCCGCATCACGCACACCTTCCGCAGGATCTGAAGAGGCACTGTCCACAATCCCTCTTGCAAGCGCAACCTCCAAATTGGATTCGGAAACATCAACACCGCTTACCTGCGCCACTGCGCCCGCCTCACGCAAGGCCAGCGCAAGTGATCCGCCGATAAGCCCCACACCTATCACTGCCAATTTGTTCACTACATATTCCGCCATACCCGCCTCTCTGCACCTCCTGCATCGTCCTTTACCGCAAAAGCGCTCACTGGAACTTCCCAAATGTCACATGCCTTGACCGCCCGGTTCAAGCTGTCCTAGACTTGAGAAAATTTAAAGAGACTTGAAAAGTCCAACAAACGCAACGAAAAAAACTATCACGGAATGTATCCGTCGTAAGAACAAGGGCAGGAATTCACAGATGATGTGCCGTTTTTACAAAAGATGCGTTCCAGAACATTCACTTTTTCTCAAAGAAAGGGCAAAGCAATGGCCATTGCCGCCAAGATCAGCGCCTCCCTGGAAAAATCCTCATGGATCCGCAAAATGTTCGAGCAGGGCAACGAACTGCGTAAAATCCATGGCAACGACAACGTCTTCGATTTCACCATCGGCAACCCGGCGATAGAACCGCCCGACGCCTTCAACCGGCATTTGCTGGAACTGGCGCAGCATCCCATCCCCGGAATGCACCGCTACATGAGCAACGCCGGTTACGAGGAAACCCGCAAGGCCATTGCGGATCGAATCTCGGAAACCTCGCCGCAACCGCTGGAAGCCCGGCACATCGTCATGACCTGCGGCGCGGGCGGCGCACTCAACGTCACGCTGAAAACCATTCTGGATCCCGGTGACGAAGTTATTGTGCTCAGCCCCTTCTTCGTCGAATACCGCTTCTATATCGACAACCACGGCGGCGTAACCAAAGAAGTTCCCACCATGCCCGAAACATTTCTCCCCGACATATCAGCGATTGAACGGGCCATCGGCGGAAAAACCCGCGCCATTCTCATCAATTCGCCCAACAATCCTACTGGCGTTGTCTATCCGGCGGAGCTGCTTGAAGAACTCGGCGCCCTTCTGGAACGCAAGGGACGCGAATACCGGCGCACCATGTACCTTATCTCCGATGAACCCTATGCGCACATTCTCTACGACGGCGCGCATCTCCCCTGTGTCTTCGCGCACATCCGCAATGCCGTCATCGCCACGTCGCATTCCAAAGATCTGGCGCTGCCGGGAGAGCGAATCGGTTACCTGGCCGCCAATCCCGCCATGGATGATGTTGATCAGTTCATGGCCGGCGCCATTTTCAGCAACCGCATCCTGGGCTACGTCAACGCACCGGCCCTGATGCAGCGTCTTGTCGCCCGCCTGCAACACGAATCGGTGGATATCGCCGCCTATCAGGAAAAACGGGATCTTCTCTACAACCACATCACCGCGCTCGGTTTCGCCACCGTCAAACCGCAGGGCGCTTTTTATCTCTTCCCGCGCACCCCCATAGAAGACGATGTCGCTTTCGTCCAGCGGGCGCTCAAGTACAACATTCTGACCGTCCCCGGATCGGGCTTCGGCATGGCCGGCCATGTCAGACTGGCCTACTGCGTGGACAAAGCCATGATCGAACGCAGCTTGCCCGCATGGGAAAAACTGGCCGCCGAATTTGCACACGCCTAGCCTCTTCTGCCGTCCTTTACGCGCCCGCTTTTTCAGGAAGTGGGACGCGTAAAAACTTGACCCGGCTTTATGCTCTGAATTTCTTTTTATTTCTTGCAAGTTATCCGCCTTTGTGTTTCACTTTGCACCAAAGAAAAACGCTGAATGACCGAAAAAAGACGGTATTAAAAACGGCATTTCAGCGAAGAAACACGGGCGGATACCGCCAAGAAAGTTAAAACGGGGCAATATGACACGGGCACGGGCTTTAACGCAACGGCGAATAGAAACCCTGAAGGCAACGGGGAAACCTTACAAAGTCACGGACGGCGGCGGGCTGTATCTGTATGTGACGGCAGCGGGCGTAAAAAGCTGGAGGATGGATTTCAGATTCAACGGCAAGCGCCAGACGGTGTGTTTTGGAGTGTTCCCGGTGGTACCCCTCGCACTTGCGAGAGAAAAAGCGCTGGTCGCTCATAGACAGATTGCAGACGGGATCAACCCGATGGAGGCCAAAAAGAACGACAAACTTTTGGCACTGCAAAGGGAGCAGGAAACACGAAATACCGTCGAGGCGGTTGCGCAGGCATGGATTGCGCACCGTCAAGAGCAATGGTCCGCAAGCACCGTTGCAGCGAAACGCAGACTTCTCGCAAAGATACTCCCGAAAATCGGCGGCATATCTTTAAAAAATCTGGAGCCGCAACAGATATTGGCAGTGGCGCGAACGGAGGAAAATGCAGGGCATACGGTGACCGCCCACCAAATTGTCCAAGTAATCGCCCAAATCATTGAACACGGCAGGATCGCGGGATTGTGTCAATATAATCCCGCGTTCGGTCTGACCCGGGCGTTAAAACGGGTGGAAACAAAACACCATGCGGCGCTTGGGGACAAAAATGATATTGCATCGATGCTGCTGGCGCTTGAAAAATATGACGGGGAAACATCGACAAGAAATATCTTGCGGGTGCTTCCCTATCTTTTTGTCCGTCCGCATGAACTCACCGAAGCCAGATGGAATGAGTTCGATCTTGACGCTGCGCTTTGGAAAATTCCGGCCGAACGGATGAAAAGGAGGAAGGAGCATCTTGTTCCTCTGCCGCGTCAGATTGTGGCTTTGCTGCGGGAAATGCTGGCTTACCGGTGGTCTGCTGAATGGGTTTTTCCTGCTGCAAGCGGAAGCGGACCGATTTCGCCACGGACAGTCCGCCGTGCGATTGAAGGCACCAAATACGCCGGGACAATGACGCCGCACGGTTTCCGGGCGATAGCGCGATCCTTCCTTCATGAGCAACTGCATTTTCAGCCGGACGTTATCGAAATCCAGTTGTCACACCGTGTTCCGGATCGTCTGGGCGATACGTACGCCCGAGCATCACATTTGGAAGAGCGGGTGCACATGATGCAAGCATGGGCGGATTTTTTGGATGAACTCAAGGCGGCAGCGAAAGAGGCAGCGGAATGAATCCTGTTTCCATCCTTGTGACTGGTTATTGAATTCGGTTTTCATACCCCTTTGTTCATTATGTGCGTTCCGTTATGCAAAGGCCATACTGCGCTATGCATATCACGCAAAAGCGACACAATGGAGTCTCCCGTATCCTGGCCGAAACCGATGGGACGCAAAAAACGTTAGCAGGCATTGATGCTTATTCTTGGGAAAAAACAATTATGAACGATAGCGACGGACCACAAACCGCAAGAGAACTGTGTGAAAAAGTATCAAAAAACTAAAAAATCAAAATTCCGATGGTGTAACGTTACGACAATATTATTCACGATGTGCCGCAAGGCCAGTATTTGACAATCAAAAAGGAGCAGACAAATGACGATGGAAGCTGCAAAAAACAAGTTTTCCGACAAGAACGCCCTGAGAACGGATGACGCGTGCGAATATCTGGGGGGCATCAGTAGAACGACTCTTTGCCGTTGGATCAAAAGGGGTGTTATCCCGCCGGGAATCCGCATGAGTTCGCACTGCCGTTTGTTTCTGCGTGAAGATCTCGACCGGGCATTGGCGAGGATGGCAGTAGAGGGATAACACTTAACCAACGAAGGAGGTGGAACCGATGGAACAATGGGAAGAAAGATTGAGAGAGCGGATGGAAGAAGAGATCCGGGAGGAACTGGAAGAAGAAAATGAGAAAGCCTGGGAGCGGTTGGAAGAAAAAGAGAGAGAACGGCTGGAAGAAAAAATCCGGGAGG
>JAILGY010000149.1:0-5075 GCA_024696325.1 bacterium
TTTTATGATTTCAGCTTTATAACATCTTGCCCACACATTCCACATAATATTATTTTTTTCATAACATTCTGAAATCATGCTGTAATTCGTTTTGCAAACGTTGGTTCTATTTTTAAAAAGTATCTGCATATTTGCTAAAACAGATGTGTCGGCTCCAAAGCATTTGACTGAAAATTCGAGAATATCAACATTTTCTTGTTCCGCACGCTGAAACACTTCCTCAAGAAGATTCGGGGAAGAAAACATGTCGTCTGAATCAAGATTAAGGATATAGCGTCCCTTGGCCAAGGCAAAGGTCAATTGACGCACGGCTAAAATTCCCTTGTTTTCCTGGTGGATCACACGGAAACGACGGTCTTTTTCTGCATATTCATCGCAGATTTTGCCGGAAGAGTCCGTGCTGCCGTCATCCACGCATATAACCTCGAAATCAGTAAATGTTTGCGAAACGACGCTGTCCAGGCATTCCCGCGCATATTTTTCAACGTTGTACACGGGAACGCAAATGCTGAAGACCGGGTTTTCTGGCATGCTTATTTTTTCCTTTGTCTGTCAGGACCAATGCTCTCACATGATTGCTGAGATGGGTCAGTATCCCCAGGTTTTAATTTCAGCAGAGAACTGAAAAGATGGCGGATGCTATGACCTGGACATAGAGAAAGCAGAATCATCAAGGCCCGGCGAATGTTGGAACGCACATTTCTGAGCGGCGCTGTAATTCGCCAGGAACGTGAGGCGAGCACCGCTTTCAGGGCATTCCGGGCTTCCTCTACCTGTTGCTCGGACGCGGCCAAACGCTCATGCATTGCAGCCAGTTCCTGCTCCATTTTCACCTGCATGTGTTCGGATTCGTGCTGCTTGCATGTCTTCATAAGGGTACGGTACCGGTCCGAATCCTCTATCGCCCCTTCCAGAATCGATCCTGAGACAAATGGCAAAGAACTATCCGAAGCCAATGCAATAAAATACACCGCGCAGGACTGGAACTGGGATGCCGTCCCGTCCAAGGACAGGAGCCGGTCAAGCGGCGTATGAGCCGTAATCACAGAACCATAGAGGAGCTTTTGGCCCAGAACCGCACGATGGGCAAAATGGTCATCCAGGAGCGACAAAAATTCATCCAAGCACAGTTCTTTCACATGGAAGTGGTTACTCGCGCTGTCAAAGATATCCACATTGGGTGTGGAAAGGATCAAAAGTCCGCCGGGAACCAGTACACGCCGGATTTCCCGCAACATGACCTTTTGTTCCTGTTCCGCCACATGCTCCAGCGTCTCAAAGCTGACAACTACATCCACGCTGGCATCGTCCAGCGGAATTCCGGTGACACTTCCCCTAAGAAAGCGGATGTTCTCGCAAGAGTACTGCTCCGCACTCCAGGCGACAGCTTCCTCGGCGATATCCACACCGGTCACAAAGGCCGCCTCCCTGGCCAGAATATGGCTGCCATAGCCTTCACCCGAAGCTATATCCAGCACCCGCTTCCCTTGGACCAAAGGCAAGGCAAAAAAGTAACGATGATAATGCTCCAGAGCGATGTCACCACCGCAACCAGGAACAAAACGTTCTCCTGTGAATTCCATTTCTAATTACTCCCATAAAGTTCCGGGAATTTGTCCCATAAGGCTTGATAAAAGGCGGCGTTTTTTTCTCCCCGAAAGATATGCCCAACAGAACCCTCATGTATCCTATAAGCCATCAGCGGCTGTGACACCTTGACGCCGCGCCATCCACGCAAAGCGTAATGAATAAGCAATTTATAATCTTCCCAGCCGCCATGATCGAAAGGCGGCTCTACCGTGTAACCGCCTATGCTTCGCAAGGCGCTCGTTCTGTGGAGTGCCATGGCAATGTAGTTGCCCGACCAGATACATAGGGGATCCCAATCCGGCAAATTTTCCAGCCTGCAGGATGAGCGGTTGACATCATCAAACACAAGACTTTGACTATATGCAAAGGTCACTTCTTCTGACGCCTCTTCCAGCAACACACGCAGACGTTCCAAACAACGGGGAAAAATGAAGTTATCCGCGTCTAGAATAAATGTATACGGCGCTTCCGCCAAGGCGAGAGAGGTATCCCGTGTAGCCGCCCGTCCACGATTGGCCGCGTTCCGTACAAGAAGCAAGCGGCTAAAACGTCCAGCATGCGCTTTCATCCAGCGTATAGTGATATCGGGGCCTTCGTCCGTGGAGCAATCATCGCACACGATGAGTTCCATAGCCTTCAGCGTCTGGGCAGCCACGGAATCCAATGCCTCCCCGATATAGCCCGCATAATTGTGGAGGGAAACGAGAACGGCTACTTCCGCAGATTTTCCGTTACCGCCAGCAAACAACTCATGCATGAGAGACCTCTTTCAGGGACATCGCATGTTCTCTGACGATGCGCGCAAGGATGTCCCCCATGGAATGCTTGTGCAAAGTTTCCAAAGCATTACGGCGAATTCTCTCCGCCAGTGCCATACCTTTGGGAGATTTGAGCAAAAACTCGACTACGGCGGGCATGTCCGCAAGGCTGGCAGAAATATAATCCTTTCCCGGCAACAGGGGCCACGAGGCGGAACAATGCTCGGAAACAACCACCGCTCCCTGCCACATGCCCAGCAACACAAGACGATGCCACTCGAAATAGAGGTTGTCAGACTGGTGTAAGTTGAGCGCTATTTTTGAACGCCGCACAATGGAGCTGGCCGCTATGGTATCAAGGGACGTATTTTCCCCGCTCACCAACGGACGCAAACGCCACATATCCTGCAGATGCAGGTATGAATTCAATTCAGCAAACAGGGGCGCGTTTTGGGCAAAAAAAGTATTTCGCCTCGGTGTGGACACACCGAAAAAACAACAATCCAGTGGCCGGTCAGAAAGCGGCTCGGAGAGGGGATCCGCATCTGCTTGCCATTCCCTCGTCTCTTTTGGCAGTCCTTCTGTGTCTTTTAACAGCGGTATGGCTGCCGTCCCGCCAAAATCCGCACAGAACGGGCTGAACCCCAACGGCAGATAGTGAGCTGGATAGCCCGCTTCCAGCAACTGGCGGACATTGTCCTGATCGAAATCCAGAATCAAATCGGCCCTACCAAAATACTTCGCCCTCGCACCCTCGTTAAACCAGCCCAATCGGGCCTGCTCAGGGTTCACAAGCCACAAACGTTCGCCCTTAAGAGGCCAGGCCACAGCCTCGGGAATAAAAAGAAAGAACTCGTGCGGCGCCACCACAATACGTAGCGGGATATCCAAGTTTACCGGATCCAGGCAATCCTCTTCGGAAGCAGCAATGGTCAGTCTAGATTTCACACCCATGTCCTGAAAACCGGCGTGGATCAATCGGGCGATATCGTGGAAAAAGTAGTTGCCGCGCTTGGCAACCCAAACACTGACGCGTGGACCTTCCCCTTCAAGCAGGTTGACTGGCGAACAGCCCGCCTTCCAACAAAGAGCCTCCAGCGCAAGACCTGAGGGACGAGAATGGGGCTCCTCCGTCTTTGCCGCAGATGCTTCGCTCGGAGTGTCATCAGGCAATGGAGCACTATCCATTCTTTCTGACATTCCCAAAGCTGGACATACAGCCTCCTCTCTTACTTCGGAAACAGAAACATCTGGCTCAGCACTTTCCTCCAAACCCATTGACAAAGGATCAGGGTTTTCCTCCTTGGGTTGTTCCATATTTCCCATACGGAACAGTTTTTTCACTACACGTCGTGCCCGGCGAAGCGGTTCCGTCACACGCCATGATGTCGATGAAAGCAATGCATCCCTTTCCTGCTTCAATGCATCCCTTTCCTGCTTCAATGCATCCTTTTCCTGCCGCAATGCATCCCTTTCCTGCCGCAATGCATCCCTTTCCTGCCGCAATGCATCTCTTTCCTGCCACAATGCATCTTTTTCCTGCCTCAATGCATCACGTTCCTCCATCAGGAGAATGTTACGGCCCCGGAGACGTAACAGCTCGCGACCACTTTCAGTATCCAGCCCTTGCGACAACATACACACCCTCCTGTAGAAATCCCCGTTATCCCCGTTTTTCTCAAGCTCACAAAGAGACACGCATTAAAAACCCATAAACCTCCCACTGCCTTCTCGGCGAAATTCCTGACGTCCTTTTACCCACATGCCCCGCCGCTGCTGCCGGGCCTCTCTTTCCGCCCCCAGAAACTCGTCCCTTCGCGCAAATGAAAATTTGGTGAACGTTGTCGCCAGGCCTTCTTCCAGAAGCATGCGGTTGAGCATCCGACCATCCGGCAGCCAGACATAGGCCAACCAGCGGCCATACTGATCCTTGTTTTCGGCGTCCAATTCCAATGTTACCTGTTTATGCAGGGCATGCTTGATATTGAAATGCAATGCCTGCCTGCCAATCTGCCGCAATGTTTTGCGATCGACGCCACGCCGCATATAGTAGTAGTCACGATACTCCGTATCCCCCAGCTCCGGCGTATCAATCCCCAGCAGACGAACTTTTCCCACATTCTGCACCGTGATGGTATCGCCGTCATGAATCCGCGACACGATACCGGACAATTCCCGGCACTCGGCCGATGCGACACCTGCCAGTACCAGAGCAACAAACCACGCAAACACCCATGCAAACCTTGTCTTCATTCCCGCCCCCACAACACCCGGGCAAAAAATCCCGTAAGAAAGCCCCACGCCAAATTGAAGAAAAGCGTGATAAACGGCGTCATGTACCCCAGTCCCAAGCCCAGCATGCCATGCGGCGTACGCTGCGGAAACAGGAAAAACAACTGAAAAGCCGTTGGCAAAAGCGCAACCAATAATCCCTTACGCGCCCAGCGACGACGGGCGGAACGTACCGTAAAAAAATAGATGAGCCCCCACAGCCCGCCGATTATCATACGCGGGCAAAGCCATTCCATCTTGAAAACCGCTCCCGTGATCCCCGGCACCGTAATACCCCGCAGGCCCAACAGAGCGAACAGGACGCCAATCACAAGAGCGGCCAACAGACCGCCGCAAAAACAGGTAGCCAACAACGCTCCGCTCCGCTGTTCCTCTTCCCGTTCCTGATTAATGATGCGATATACCTGCTGTTCTGCCATAGTCCCCCCTTTGGAA
>JAILGY010000213.1:0-3752 GCA_024696325.1 bacterium
AAAACGTCACTGCGCGTTCAAAGACGCGCCCAATTCAACACAAGGAGAAGAAGTCATGGATATTTCGGAAGATCTGCGCTACACCGAAGATCATGAGTGGGCAATGGCAGACGATGATCTTTGCACCGTCGGCATCACCGATCATGCCCAGGAAGAGCTGGGTGACATCGTGTTTGTGGAACTACCGGCCGTGGGAACCCGTGTGGAAGCCGGCAAGGCTTTCGGCGTTGTGGAATCGGTCAAGGCGGTTTCCGACGTGTACGCTCCGGTCAGCGGTGTAGTTGAGGAGATCAACGAGGAATTGCCTGACAATCCCGAAAAAATCAACACCTCACCCTATGATGATGGTTGGATGATTAAAATTCGTGCTGACAATATCGCCCAGCTGGACGATCTCATGGACGCCGAGGAGTACGAGGAATACATCGAAAACGACGACGATTAAGCGCAAAAAACGCCGTTTTTCTTTAAAGCCTGCATGATGCCATCCACCCTTTCTCCAAAAATTCATGCATCATGCAGGCTTTAATTTTTTTGGGGAAAGCGCCGCATCGCACAGGCATTCTGGATGTTTCGCTCCCAAACCCTTATCCTTTGTCACAATCCTTTCAACCCTTTTGAAAAGAGGGAATCCTATGTTCTTTACACCTCATACCGCGGAAGATATCCGGCAAATGCTGGAAGCCACCGGCTGCGCTTCCCTGGACGAGCTGTTTGCGGAAGTGCCGCAGAACCTGCGCCTCCAAAACGAGCTCAACCTGCCCGCCCCGGTTTCGGAGGCGCAGATCCTCAAGGAGCTGCACACCATGGCCGCTTCCAACGCCACTGCGGACAACTGCAGCTCGTTTCTGGGAGGCGGTGCCTACCGGCATTTCATCCCGGCCGCCGTCGACTATCTGGCGGGACGCGGCGAATTTGTCACCGCCTACACGCCCTATCAGGCGGAGATCAGTCAGGGCACCCTGCAGGCAATCTTTGAATTCCAGACCATGATCTGCCAGTTGACCGGCATGGACGCCGCCAACGCCTCCATGTACGACGGCGCTTCCGCCACGGCGGAAGCGGCCCTGATGGCCGTACGGTTGACACGGCGCAAAAAGGTGGTGCTTTCCTCCGGGCTCCATCCCGACTACCGGCAAACCGTCCGCACCTACTGCCATGCGGCGGGCATAGAAACCATCATGGCTCCGCTGGACGAAAGCGGCCGCACCGACGGCGGGGCGCTTGGCGCTCTCCTCGGGGAGAGTGCGGCGGTCATCATCGCCTCTCCCAACTTCCTCGGCGTGGTGGAGGACTGGGGGGCGCTCATGCCGATCATCAGGGAAGCATCCGGCGTCAAGTGCATCGCCACGGTACCCGAGGCGCTTTCCCTGGCGCTGTTCAAACCACTGGGAGCGTTTGGGGCCGACATGGTGGTGGGCGATGTCCAGAGTTTCGGCCTGCCGCTGTCCTTTGGCGGCCCGCACTGCGGCTTTTTCGCCGTCCGCAAGCAGGATGTGCGCGCCATGCCCGGAAGGCTGGTGGGACTCACGGAAGATCGCGAAGGCAAACGCGGCTTTGTCCTGACGCTGGCCACTCGCGAACAGCATATTCGAAGGGAAAAGGCAACCTCCAACATCTGCTCCAATCACGGGCTGGGAGCCTTGATGGCGACCATCTACCTGTCTCTGGCAGGCAAAAACGGTCTGAGAGATATCGCCATGCAGAACTATTCCAAGGCCTGCTATGCCAAGGAAAAAATTGCCGCGCTCAAGGGCTATGCCCTCCCCTTTGCCGCGCCGACCTTCAACGAATTCGTGGTGGAGGGACCGGAACCCGCCGCAAGGCTCCTGCACTTTCTCGAAACACGGCGCATCCTGGGCGGCATCGCGCTCACGGACGCATCGTGTGGCGGGAATGATCGTCGGTGGCTGCTCTGTGTCACCGAACAGAACAGCCGGGAGGAGATTGACAGCCTGATAGCCGCGCTGGCGGAAAGGAGCAAAGAGAAATGACGGCCTCTGAAGTGAAAAACACAGGATCTGTCGCGGGAGGAATTGCCGTACGAGGACTTGCCCTGCGGGAAAAACTGATCTTCGAACATTCGGGGGCGGGAAAATACGGCATCTTCCCCCCCGAGGCGGATGTTCCGCAGGTACTGCCGCCCGCGGAACTGCTGCGTGATGGAATTGACGGCTTTCCGGAAGTTTCCGAGGTGGAGGTCACCCGCCACTTCACGCGCCTCTCCTCCTGGAACTACGGCGTGGATTCCGGCATCTACCCACTGGGAAGCTGCACCATGAAGTATAACCCCAAGGCCGCCGAAGCGGCGACGCGCATCGAGGGCCTTGCCAACCTGCATCCCCAGACACCGCCGGAACTGTCACAGGGCGCTCTGGAGCTGATGTATCACCTGGCGCAGATGCTGGGTGAAATCGCGGGCTTCAAGGCCATTACGCTATCACCCGCGGCGGGCGCCCACGGCGAACTGACCGGCATGATGATGGTCCGCGCTTATCACGAACACATGGGCAACGTCCGCCGCAAGGTACTGATTCCCGACACCGCCCACGGCACCAATCCGGCATCGGCCGCGCTGTGCGGCTACGAGGTCGTGCAGCTGGCCACCGAAGCGGACGGCCACTTGAGCGCAGAAACGGTCAAGGCCGCTATGGACGAGCAGACCGCCGCCATCATGATCACCAATCCCAATACGCTGGGGCTTTTCGAACGCGAAATTGCCGCCATCGCCGAAATAGTGCACGAGCGCGGTGGCCTGGTCTACTGCGACGGTGCCAACCTTAATGCGCTGCTGGGTATTGCCCGTCCCGGCGACATGGGCGTGGATGTCATGCACTTCAACCTGCACAAGACCTTTGCCACCCCGCACGGCGGGGGCGGCCCCGGAGCCGGGCCGGTCGGCGTCTCCGAACGTCTGGAGCCCTTCCTGCCGGTTCCCCGCATCCGCCGCACTCAGGACAACCGTTATGTGCTGGACGACAAGGTTCCGGAAAGCATCGGGCGTGTCCGGGCCTTTTACGGAAACTTCTCCATCATGGTGCGCGCCTATGTGTACCTGCGCCTGCTGGGAGCTCAAGGCCTGAAAAACGTTTCGGAAATGGCGGTACTCAACGCCAACTACATCCGGGCGCGGCTGGAACCGGGCTACGCCATCGCCCGTAAAGGCCGCTCGCTGCACGAGGTGGTCTTTTCCGATGAGGGTTTCCCGGATGGGTGCCATACGCTGGATATCGCCAAGCGGCTTATCGATTTGGGCTTTCATCCGCCAACGGTCTACTTCCCGCTGATCGTCAAGGGTGCACTCATGATTGAGCCGACGGAGACAGAAAGCAAGGAAAGCCTCGACGAGTTCTGTGATGCGCTTTTGCAGATAGCGGAAGAAGCGCGCAAAGATCCGGAGCTTCTGCACGAAGCGCCGCAGCACACGCCGGTGCGCCGTCTGGATGAAGTTCAGGCCGCACGCAAGCCGGTGCTGAAAGCCTGAGAAAACTGTTCTTCAACTTTGAAACCTTTGCGGGAGAGTTCCCAAAGACTCTCCCGCTTTCTTTTTCACTCCCCCCACGCGGTTTCGTTGAGAGCCCCCTCGGAGAAGGGGCCGGAAGCTTGTCATGCCGAGCGAAGCGAAGCATCCTGCCGCAGCGCTCGAACCACCGTCTCTCAAGCTGTCAGCCGTTTGAAAGGATGACCTCGTTCGCAGCCTGGTCGACCGCTGCCCGCAATATCGTTTCGAGGGTAAGGCCGATATCGTCATG
>JAILGY010000216.1:0-2528 GCA_024696325.1 bacterium
TGCCAGAGATCAGACGGAAGAGGAAGAAGACGAACCGGACATGCAGGTGCCGCAGTTGAAAGCCGGTCAGGAACTTCAGGTTCAGGAAGGCAAGGTTGTCAGCAAAAAGACCCGTCCTCCGGCACGGTTCACCGAAGCGGCCCTGGTACGTGAACTGGAAAAACGCGGTATTGGACGGCCCTCCACCTATGCGGCCATCCTGGACAACATTACACACGGCCATGGGTATCTGGCGATCGAAAAACGCCAGCTCATACCCACGGATAAAGGAGAAACGGTCGTGGATGCCATGACGGGAGCTTTTGGTTTCCTGGATTACGAGTACACGAAAAACATGGAAGAACGTCTCGATGCCATAGCCGCCGGCCGCGGCGAATACCGGCCCCTGGTGACCGAGGTTTATGCCCAACTGCATCAGGAGATTGAGAACTACATCATGGCGACCTCGCCAAAATGTCCGGTCTGCGGCAAGCCGCTGGTACACAGGCAAGGCGTGAAAGACGGGCGGGTATTCAATTTCTGGGGTTGCTCCGGTTTCCGGGACGGCTGCCCGGCCATCTTCGCCGATGACGACGGCAAACTGGGAGAACGCCAGGACACAAAGCCAAAGGCGCAGTTGAGCGAACACAAGTGTCCGGCTTGCGGCAAACCGCTGGTGCACCGGCAAGGTGAGAAAAACGGCCGGGTATTCAATTTCTGGGGTTGCTCCGGTTTCCGGGACGGTTGTCTGGTCACTTTCGCCGATGACGACGGCAAACCGGGGAAACGCCAGGACAAGAAAGGGAAAAAGTAATGAGAATACATGGAATGACGACAGCTTTTCTTCTGGCGTTTCTTGTGATTGGCCCGGCAGTCCTGGCCGCCGGAACCGAATCCAGCGGTATGCCGCCCTTCCCGGATCATCTGAAAACGGCGGGAACGTCCAACGCTCCGGTTGATCTGGACGAACTCTACTTCGGGCGCAAAAGCGGCGGTCGCAAACCGGCTCCGCTCTCCCGCAAGGAAATAGAGACGCTGGCGCTTATCCGGCGCTGGCAGGAAGGCCAGCACATAGCGCCTACCCAAGCAGTAGACGGTACCGTGCGTTTTTTCTACGGGGCCGCGTATCCCTCCATCGTGTGCGCGGTCATGCAGGTGACAGACATTGAGCTGGAACCTGGAGAAGAAGTGCAGGCAATCCATCTGGGCGACGCGACGCGCTGGATGGTGGAACCGGCGGTAACCGGCAACGGCCCCACCGCCGTGCAGCATCTGGTCGTGAAACCGGCGGATGTCGGTTTGGAAACCTCGGTGCTGGTGACGACCTCCGTCCGCACTTACCACCTCAAACTGAAATCAACCCGCAAGCAGTACATGCCGAAGGTGGCCTTTGTCTATCCGGATCGGACACTGGCCCGTTTCCAGAGCATGAGAACCAAAAAGGAGATCGAGAGGGAACAGCGCAAACTTCCTGATGGCGAATATCTGGATGATCTGGACTTCAATTACCAGATCAGCGCGGACAGCGACGCGGTGAAGCCGCTGCGCGTCTACAACGACGGCAGGAAGACCATCATCCAGATGCCGCGCAGCATGGCGCAAGGCGAAGCGCCTGCCCTGCTGGCCATATCCGGCAAGGATGATCTGATCGTGAATTACCGTCTGAAAGGCGATCGCTACATCGTGGATTCCCTGCCTGCCAAAATGAAACTGATCGCGGGCGTAGGACGGAAGCAGAAGAAGGTCGAAATCACCCGTATTGTAAAGGATGGCAGCCAATGAGCGTTGATCCAAAACGGCTGCTCGGAAAACTCCTCGGAAAGCCCGACCCGCTGAATGCACAGTCACCGCCTGCCGGCAGTGGTGGCCGGCGGCTGAATAATGTGCCGCTTTATCTCGTTGGCGCGGTGGTTGTGGGCTTTATCCTGGTATGTGTCTATACCATGGCTCAACGTGACCGTATGGCCAGGGATGCGGTCAAACCCAACAAGCCCCAACACAATACCGGCGCGGATCAGGCGGCAAAAAATGTTACATCGCCGTGGCAGGGAACCAGTTTCATCAATGCAGCAAACCAACCGAAGCTGGAAGAAATTACTCCTCCGCCTCCGGAACCGATCGTGGCCGCTTCAGCTCCGGCGAACAGTCCACCGCCACTTCCGCCGCCACCACCGGCTCGTCAGGAGGCTCCACCGCTCCCGGATGAACTTTCCCGTCTTCGGGAAAAAGTACGTGACGAACGATTCGCAGCGCTGGCCTCCGCAGTGCGCTCGCCGAGCGTACTGCAAAACGTGGGAGGAGGAACTGGATTAAGTGGCGGCAGTAGTGTAACCGCCGGAAGCCGGGGCAACGGTCCAGGGAACGCCAGTCACAGTTATGCCGGCCACGGAAATACCGATCCCTTCTCCAGTCAAGTACCCCCGGCAAAGCCGGGGGCTTGTATCTGTGAGCCGCTCAAAGCGGCTGAATCTTGGGCCGCCTAAAGGCGGCTATTGCAGCAAACTCAGCTGTTCCAGTCGCCTGTCTTCAGCTTCCTGGTTGCGAATGTA
>JAILGY010000217.1:0-4100 GCA_024696325.1 bacterium
CGCGTCTTTCATCCCCGCGTAGCCTACGTCACGCTCGGCGATGTTGCATTGGCGCGCCAGCCGCCGTACCAGATCCAGCGTGGTCAGTCCCTGTTTTTCCACCAGCAGGAAGAGATGCTCGCCGGTTCCACAGGGGAGGTAGGCGGGCAGCTCCTCAACGACAAAATCTTCTTCCTGCGCTTTGAAGACGCCCCCTGTTCCGGGCAGGTCAGCGGTCAGCCACATGATGTTTCCTCCGTACGTGTTCTGGGTCTCCGGAAACCGGGTGCAAGTTGGGGACGTTCATAGCGTGCCCCGTCATCGCTTTTGCGATAGTGGAAGAAATGAATCGGCAGCCCTTTTTCCAGAAAACGGCGCATATATTTTGAATGGGGATAGCCCGCAGGTGGCGTCGATGTGCGTCCCAGAATTTCGAGCCCCGGCAATGGCGGCAGCTGTTCCACTTCGTCCGCATAACTGTCGAAATCGGTGCAGAAGAACATTTCCCCTCCGTGAACGAGAAAGTAGCGCGCGATCCTCAAAAATTCCATGTTGACCAGTCGGCGGTAGTGATGGCGTTTCTTGGGCCAGGGGTCGGGACAGTTAATATAGAACGCGGTGATGGATGCTTCGTCGAAATAGGAGGTGAGCAGTGCGCGTGCCTCCATCCGCAAGACACGCACGTTTTCCAAAGCGGCCTCCGTGAGACGACGGCAGGTTTTGATGCAGCCCTGGTTGTAGATGTCCACCGCCAGAAAGTTCCACTGCGGCGTCTGGGCTGCCAGCGCGGTGATGAAATCTCCTATGCCGCAGCCAATCTCCATAGCCAGTGGCTGCGGGCGCTCAAAGAGCATCTCCGGAGCGCCGCAGGTTTTCAGGCCCGTTTCCGGAACAAACAGCGGTGAGGTTATGGGAATCACTCTCTGCATGGGGAAAATCGCTTTCAACAAGGTTTTTCAGGATCTTCTGCGCCTGGAGGACGCCGGTTGCTGAGCCGGGCGTTTTTTCTCCTGTCCCTTAAGCGACTTCAGAAACTGCACAAGCGATGTGCGTTCTTCCTGCGTCAGGTGCTGATGATTGGGCATGTAGGGAGATGAATTGCCGTTTCTCAACACCTGTTCCAGCTGCGCTTCGCTCAGGGTGTCGCCAACCCCGTCCAGTGGCCGCGCAAAGTCGCCGCCAAAGCCTTCCAGTTTGTGACAGGCCTTGCAGCCCTGCGTGTTGATGAGACGGCGCGCCATCGGAAAATCTCCCGCGGCGGTCAGCGCCAGCGCCGGAAGTATGAGCAAAAGAATAAAGATGGGATGTCTCATGACGAAAATTTTGCGCAACCTGTTTTGTGTATGTTCACTGCGTACAGTTGAATTAACCAACATCCATGCCAGCATGACGGCTCTCTGGAAACCCATAATACCAAGCTTCCCCGCTGTTGGGATCTTTTTTCCTGCGTGAGGCGCTTCCTCTCTTTTCGCTCATCGGATTCGGCAAGCTTTTCCAGCAAAAGCCGAATGAAGTCAATGTGTTTGCATAAGCTAAGTATTCATCATTAAACTTAAAAATAATTACAATCCTAAAAATAGTTTGACAACTATTCTCTCTTTGTTTATTTAGACAAAGAGAATTTGGCAAATATAATTTAATTAGTTAAGAAAAACTTTTTGTTTAATCAGGCAAAAAGGAAAGACATGTCCGTAACAAAGCATGATGAGCCGAAGTTCGCATTTGATGCTCCGCGTATGAATGGAAAGAATTTTGTCCCGCCTGAGGAAGGGCAGTGGAGCATGGAGCAGTATTTCGCAAGGGAAGGTGTCGATCCTCTTCCGTACGCGTTTGAAGGCAAGATAGCTGTCCATCCCGGAGCAGGTGGGAAAATGATTCCGCCGCCCATGATTGAGCAAACTCTGGAAGATCTTTCCCAAAAGCCGCGGGCAGGGTTGAGCGTGGCGTACATCCATGTTCCTTTTTGCGAAACGCAGTGCCTTTACTGCGGTTTTTACACCAGGGCCTATGGGAAGGAACAGAGCGCGCAGTATGTCGATGCGCTTATTAAGGAGATGCAGATCTGGAATGGCAGGCCTGTCCAGAGCCGGGGCCCCGTGCATGCCGTCTATTTGGGCGGGGGCACCCCCACGGCTCTGGAAGCGGCGGATCTGAAGCGTCTTCTCAAGGCGGTACGCACATATCTGCCGCTGGCCAACGATTGCGAAATCACCGTGGAAGGCCGCCTGCATCATTTTGGGCCGGAAAAAATGGAGGCCTGTTTTATCGGTGGCGCAAACCGGTTTTCCCTCGGTGTGCAAAGCTTTACCACGGAAATACGGCAGTCCATGGGGCGTCATGATTCTCGCGAAACAGTGATGCGGGGCCTGGAGACGTTGATGGGCTATGGGCAGGCCGCTGTCATCGTGGATCTCATCTATGGATTTCCCAACCAGAGCATGGACATCTGGCTGGAAGACATCCAGACGGCCATGGATTTGGAACTGGATGGCATGGACTGTTATCAGCTCAATGTCTTTTCACAGACGCCGTTGGGCAAGGCGATCAGGGAAGGACGTATGCCGCCAGCGGCGGACATCCCCATGCAGTCGGCCATGTTTGCCGCTGGCGTGGAGAAACTGCAGAAAGCTTTTTACAGCCGTCTTTCGCTTACGCATTGGGCCCGCAGCAGCCGCGAGCGCAACCTTTACAATCAGTATGTCAAGGGCAGCGCAAATTGCCTGGCCTTTGGTCCAGGGGCCGGCGGCAATCTCGCAGGATGGTTTTTTATCAACCAGAACAGGTATGACGCATGGCTTGAGCATGTGAATTCCGGCAAAAAACCGGCGGCCATGATCATGGCCCCCAGCCCTCATTTTTATCTCTACCGCGCCGTGGCCTTTGCCCTGGAGCATGGCTGGATCGACATAGGCGCTTTGGAAAAGAAGTTTGGCGTGGAGCTCTCTACTCTGCTTGAACCCTTGCTGGAGCAGTGGCAGCGCGCAGGGCTTGTTGAAGTCAGCGGAAAAAAGGCCGTGCTGACCATGGCAGGCCAGTTCTGGCAGGTGAACATCTCGCAGCTTATGCAGGATTTTCTCAAGCATTATCTGGAGAAATAGCGAAATTACGGGCCGCATGGCGGATGCATCGGACGCTTGAGCGGCGGAAATATCAGGGATGGCGGAAAGGAAGGAGTTATGAATTTTAATCGGGAATTTGCAGGTAGTCTGACACTTGCCATGTTGTTGTGCGCCCTTGTTCCCGCGCGGTTCGCTCTTGCGGAGGACACGGTGAAGGCCGGGGATGTTTTTGTTACGGCCACGCGAGTGGAGAAGGAGCTGATGGATGTGCCCTCCAGCGTTACGGTCATCACAGCCGAGCAGGTAAGGCATTCCGGTGCCCGTACTGTAGGCGAACTTTTGGAGGATGTGCCCGGCGTGCAAATCATGAACGACGGCTCCCAGGGGCTGAAACGCGTGCGTATCCGCGGTGAAGACGCCTTCCGCACGCTGGTACTCATCGATGGGCAGAAGATTTCCGAGCAAAAATCCATGTCCGGTTCTCCTCTGCTCATCGACGCTTCACGCATTGAAAGAGTGGAAGTCATAAAAGGACCCGCTTCCGTTCTTTATGGTTCCGATGCCATCGGCGGAGTGATCAATGTGATCACCAAAAAGGGCGGCAAAAAACCTGTCGAGGGGGAAGCCTTTGTTGGCTACAACGGTGCGTCCAGAGGCTTTTCCGAAGGGGCATCCGTTTTTGGCAAGGTGAAGGGGCTGAACTACCGTTTCTCCGGTTCGCATGCCGACCATGGCAATGTCCATACTCCGGACGGCACGTTGAAGAATACCTCGTTCTACCAAACCGACGCCAGCGCCTTTTTGAGCTATGATTTCAGCGATCGTTTTACGCTGGGGGGCAGCTATGATTATTACCGTGGGCATTTCAACTCTACTTCTATTGAATATGTAACGAATCCCGATCAGGATTTTTTTGTTAAGGTGCCCAAGTGGAGCCGTGAAAAATTCAATGTTTTTGCCGAAGCCAGGGACCTCTCAAAGTGGTTCACCCGCCTGCGTCTCGATGCCTACTACCAGAAGACCATCAAGCACATGGAAAACTTTGTCGGTGATTATACCGAC
>JAILGY010000243.1:0-10857 GCA_024696325.1 bacterium
CTTTTGCTGCATCTTCAGCTTTCTTGACGGTCGCGTCGGCTTTCTTTGCTGCATCATCAGCCTTCTTTGCGGCCTCGGTCTTCTGTGCAGGTTTCTTGGCAGGCTCCTGCCCACAGGCAGTGACCAACATAGTCGCGAACAAAGCAAGCACCAGAGTAATCAGACAACGTTTGAACATTTTTTCCTCCTTTTTTGTTGGGCGATATAAACACCTACTTTTTGCCATAATAGCTGTGATGTCTGTGAACAAAAAGAGGGTTTCGGGAAATTTCCCGAAACCCTGAAAAGCTTCCTCTCCGGGGATTAAAAATTATCCGGAAGCGGTATTCCCTGGGTTGGCTTCTTGGCAGTATTCTCGGCTTTCTTTGCTGCATCATCAGCCTTCTTTGCTACATCCTCAGCCTTCTTGGCGGTCTCCTCTACTTTCTTCTCAACCTTCGCCTCAGTTTTCTTAGCGGCAGGCTTAGAATCCTGGCCACAGGCAGTGACCAGCATACTCGCGAACAGGGCAAGCACCAGAGTGACCAGACAACGTTTGAACATTTTTCTTTCCTCCTTTTTTGTTGGGCGATGTAAACCTACTTTTCAAGACTAGCGGCAACCTATAAAAGATGCCTTGTTAAGTCAAGTTAAAAAATATTTATTAAATTCAAACATTTTTATCATGGATTGCCCATTTTTTCAAAACGATTGGGCATGTATGACGTAACTTATCGTTTTTTCCGGTTTGTGCGTTGCCAGTTGAATTGCTGGGCCAGCGCTGGTAATATGACCCAATTTATACTTCGGTTATCCGCTTCTTTTCTGTATGCGGCAGCGCTTCAGAAGCGTTGGGGGAGGGCATCCATGAAAAAAAATATCGGTTTTTTGGGGCTTGGTACCATGGGTGATCCCATGGCCATCAATCTGGCGCGAGGTGGCTACGATCTGACAGTGTATGACGCTCAGGGAAAATGCAGTGAAGACTTGAAAGATATGGATGTTTGCATTGCTGAGACTCCAGCGGAAGCGGTCCGGGGAAAAGATCTCGTTATTATCATCTTGCCTGAAAATGAGGAGATGAGCAAGATTTTGCCTGGTCCCGACGGGCTTCTGGAGAATATGGATCCCGGTACTTTATTGGTAGACATGGGCTCCCATTCCCTGGAAGTTACAATGGATTTGGCCGAGGAAGCGGAACGCCGCAACTTTATGTTTTTGGACGCCCCGGTGTGGGGCTCCCGGGAACGGGCTGTAAACGGGCTGCTGACCATCCTGGTGGGAGGACCGTTGGACTATGTCAGCTTGTGCCGCGAGATCCTCACACATTTTGGGTTGCATATCATTCATGTGGGGCAGATAGGTGATGCCACCAAGATGAAGTTTATTGTAGACATGCTGCAGGCCCAGCTTATTGGGGCCTTGGCGGAAGGTTTTGTCCTGGGGGAAAAATTTGGTTTCAAGATAGAACAAATTTTGGAAGTGCTGGAAACTGGCGGTGTGGCTTCGCCACTGTTTCATGCCAAAGGTCATTCGATTGCGCGTGGCGACTATCACCGCAATTTGGCGCTCAAGTATATTTGCGGGAGTCTCAGGTATATTCGCGAGATTACTGCCAAAAACGATTTGCACTTGCCGGTGACGGAGGTGGTGACGCAGGTGTATGAAAAGGCCTATGAGGAAGGTTTGGGCGAGGAAGATTTTTCTGCAGTGGCCAAAATTATCAAGAAGGGCTGAGGAAAATTGGTCAGGATGTTGTTCTGACATCCTGTGAGGCTTGTCGTAACTGAAAAACAAAAAACGGCTCACTTTTGGAGCCGTTTTTTTTGTTTGCTTGTTATTTCAGCTTTTACTGTCGGGCGGCAATGGAGCGTTTGCGGCTTTCCACCGTGTTGGCCAGCAGCATGGCGATAGTCATCGGGCCGACGCCGCCGGGAACCGGTGTAATTGCCGAGGCACGCTGTACCGCGCTTTCAAATTCCACATCTCCGACCAGTTTGCCCTCAACACGGTTGATGCCGACATCAATGATGACAGCGCCTTCCTTGAACCATGCACCCTTGAGCATTTGCGGCTGGCCGACAGCGGCGATAACCACATCGGCTCTGCCGATCTGTTGGGCCAGGTCGCGGGTGCGGGAATGGCAGATGGTTACCGTGGCATGACGGGCAAGGCACATCAACGCCACCGGTTTGCCCACGATATTGGAGCGGCCGACAACCGTCACATTTTTGCCGGCGAGGTCGATACCCGTTTCATCCAGCAGTCTGAGAATGCCCAGCGGCGTGCATGGCTGAAAACAGGGCGCGCCGGAAGCGAGTCGTCCCAGATTGTAGGGATGAAAACCATCCACATCCTTGTCGGGATGGATGGCTTCAATAATATGAGCAGTTTCAATGTGTTTGGGCAGTGGAAGTTGAACCAGAATGCCATCAATGACGCTGTCGCGGTTCAGTTCGTCGATCAGGGCCAGCAGTTCATCCTCGCGGGTGGCGGCGGGCAGGTGGATCTGCCGTGAATGAATTCCCACCTTCTGGCAGGCCCTGTCTTTCGAAGCGACATAGGAACGGCTGGCAGGATCGTCACCCACCAGTATGACTGCCAGTCCCGGAATGTTGTTGCTTTGCGCAAGTTCCGCAACCTCTTTGGCAAGATCGTTTCGCAGCCGCTCCGCGATGGCTTTCCCGTCGATGATGATCGCCATAACACAAGCTCCTTTCTTCCCGTTTCACCGTTTGGGATGATACCTGCTTCTCCAAAGGGATCGTTTCAGGCTGCCTTGGTGTACCCATTGGCGTACCAGCCGCCGCCTTTGAGGGAGAAGGTGCATTTCGAAATGAGTTTATTCACCTTGTTGCTGTGACAGTGCGGACATTCGTCAAGGGGGGGAGCGCCTATTTTTTGTATCGTTTCAAAAGTTTTACCGCATCCGTCACAATGATACTCGTACATCGCCATGGGAAATACCTCCGCGTAAAAGCACGCAAGGCCGCACTCCAGCGGATACGGCCTTGATGAATTGATATATGTGTTGACCTCGTTTAAGTTTAATCTTTGACTTTGCAGCACTCCGGCGGCTCCAGACCATGAGCACGATAGGAACACTTTTTTGCAAGAGACTTGTCTGCGTATTTTTCCGCGCGATCATACCACGTTGGATTATGCATATAACCGCCGCTGCTCCAGCCGTCGCCCTTCAGGGCGAAAGCGGTGGCGGAAATCAGCTTTTTCACCTCCCCGCCGCAAGATTCGCAGGTAGTGATGGGCGCATCACTGAATTTTTGTCTGACTTCAAAGTGCTTGTGGCACTGTGTGCATTCGTATTCATAAATCGGCATGGGCTTAACCTCCCCAGAAGAAATTCTGGTCATTAATGTAAGGTTCCCCCCTATGGTTGTCAAGGCGCGAAAGCTTGCTGTCGAAAAGATGGGATGAACAGAATTGTTAAGACATGGGCAATGTTGGCAAAAAGACGGATAAGTATTATTTGCGGAGTGGAACTTGGAAAGCTTTGGAACCATGGTTATTCTTTTTTTATGAGAATGGAACTTCTTTTTTTGCATTTTATTCAGCGTGAGCGTCTGGTAAGCGCTCACGAGCGGATTCTGATCGGGTTGTCCGGAGGACCGGATTCGGTGGCTTTATTGCGTCTGTTGATGGCGGTGGCTTCCCATTGGCATCTGGAACTGCGGGCAGCGCATCTGCATCATGGCATTCGCGCGGCATCGGATGATGAAGCGGATTTCGTGCGTGATCTGTGTGCTAGATGGCAAATCCCCCTTACCATTGGGCGGATCAATGTGCCAGAGTTCGCACATCGGGAAAAGAAAGGGCTTGAAGAATCTGCCCGTGAATTGCGCCACCGTTTTTTGGCGCAAACCGCTCAGGAAACGGCAAGCGATCGAATCGCCCTGGGACATCACCTGGGAGATCAGGCGGAGACAGTGTTACACCGGTTGGTTCGTGGGGCCGGTCCCACCGGGCTTTCGGCCATGCGTTGCCGTCAGGGGAAGATAATTCGTCCTTTGCTGACCTTTTCCCGCGCACAAATTCTTGAATATCTTGAACAACGGCGAATTGACTTTGTAAAAGATGCAAGTAACGAGGATTGTCGCTTTACTCGCAATCGTTTGCGTCACCAGGTCGTTCCGTTGCTTCGGGAACTCAATCCAAGGATTGAAGAACAGTTGGGACGGATGGCTGCGCTCTTTGCCGAAGAAGAGGAATATTGGCGGGGGGTGACGGACAGGCTTGCTCCACAGATCGGCCAACGACTTGAGGAAGGCTGGATTCTTGATCTCGACCGGATCCGGGGTTTGGAACCTGCGGTGCGCAGGAGATTGTTGCGCCGGTTTCTGGAAGAGCTGCGGGCAACTCCCCTGGGACTTTCCTGGAAACAGTTTGAAATGCTGGAGCAGCTTCTTGTCTCTGAAAATCCCCATGCGCAGGCAAATCTTGGAGATTGCTGGGCGGGCCGTGACTATGGGCGGTTGTGGCTACTGAAAAAGGCGCTGCCAGCGTTTGAACCGTTTGCGTTGACTTTGACGGTTCCTGGCCGGGTGGCGATTGCAGGGGTAGGCGAGTTGGAAGCACAGGTGCGCCGCTATTCGGATAAACGCAATGACCGGATAGTGGAGTTCGATGCCGATGCGGCAGGGGATGTATTTGGGGTGCGTTCCTTTGAAGATGGAGACAGATTTCATCCTTTTGGAATGGAGGGCGAAAAGAAACTGAAAGATTTTTTTGTGGATGCGGGTATTTCATTCTGGCTTCGCCGGAAAATTCCATTGCTGACAGTTTGTGGAACCATTGTATGGGTTGCGGGTGTTCGGCGCGGAGCCCAGTTTCCGGTGCGCTCCGACAGCCGGAGAATTTTGCAGGTGACTTTTCGACCGTTTGAGGAGTTTTCATCCTTTTTGTATGGCGGAACCTGCTCCTTTGGAGAAAAGACGGAATTCTGAAGTGTTTTTTGCCGTTCATCTTGTGATAAGTTTTGCATTTATGCTAATTTTTTACTATTGCATTACATGAGTTTGTGGCGGTTGGAGCAGATATTTTTTACACTTTACAAGTGCTTTTCGTGGATTGTTTTTGCTGACAGTAATCGGCGCCCGGGAAAACGCAATCGCGAGGCGGGTGCCAGTTTTATCCTGTTTTCTTTTTGAGGTGTACGAGGTGAATCAAGTCTACAAAAATCTGGCTTTGTGGCTGGTTATTTCTCTGGTTATGATTTTGCTCTTTAACATGATGTCGCAAAAGGCGCCGGAACCACAGCAGATAACCTACTCCAATTTTCTTGCGGCTCTGGAAGACGGACAGGTTCAGGAAGTGACCATTCAGGGCCCGGATATCCAGGGTAAACTTAAAGATAATACAGCATTTAAAACTTTTACCCCCAACGATCCCAATTTAATTCGGGATCTGCGTTCCCGGGGGGTGGCGATGGAGGCCAAACCCGAGGAGGATCGCAATTTTTGGCCCATGATGCTGGCCTCGTGTGGACCAATAGTGCTTCTTGTGATTTTCTGGATTTTTATCATGCGTCAGATGCAAGTGGGCGGCGGCAAGGCCATGAGTTTTGGCAAGAGTCGTGCCCGGCTCTCCGATGCGCAGCAGCAGGTGACCTTCAAGGACGTTGCCGGCGTTGACGAGGCCAAGGAGGAACTGGAGGAGATTGTTTCCTTTTTGAAGGATCCCAAGAAATTTTCCCGACTGGGCGGGAAAATCCCCAAGGGGGTACTGCTGGTGGGTCCGCCGGGTACTGGCAAGACGCTCCTGGGACGGGCAGTTGCCGGTGAAGCTGGAGTGCCGTTTTTCTCCATTTCAGGTTCCGATTTTGTGGAGATGTTTGTTGGCGTCGGCGCCAGCCGGGTGCGTGATCTGTTTGCCCAGGGGAAGAAAAATGCGCCGTGCATTATTTTTATCGACGAGATCGATGCGGTTGGGCGACATCGTGGCGCAGGATTGGGTGGTGGTCATGACGAACGTGAGCAGACTCTCAACCAGTTGCTGGTAGAGATGGACGGATTCGAATCGAATGAGGGAGTCATTCTGATAGCTGCCACCAACCGGCCGGATGTGCTGGACCCGGCTCTGCTGCGGCCAGGGCGCTTTGATCGGCAGGTCATTGTGCCGCGGCCCGATGTCCGGGGACGGGAGCTGATCCTCAAGGTACATTCCAGCAAGATACCTTTGGCTGCAGATGTGGATTTGGAGGTGCTTGCCAAGGGAACTCCGGGACTTTCCGGGGCGGATCTGGCGAATTTGGTGAATGAGGCTGCATTGCTGGCCGCGCGTTCCAACAAGGATGCGGTGAACAGGGAAGATTTTGAACAGGCCCGGGATAAGGTACTGATGGGATCCGAGCGGCGTTCGATGGTGATCACGGAAAAGGAGAAGCGGAGCACGGCAATTCATGAGGCCGGTCATGCGCTGGTCGCCTTGCTGATTCCTGGGACGGATCCGGTGCACAAGGTTTCTATTATCCCTCGGGGTCGGGCTTTGGGTGTGACCATGTATCTGCCGCACGAAGACAAGCATAGCGAAGACAAGGAAAGTCTGGAAGCGCGGATTTGCATTCTGATGAGTGGCAAGGTGGCAGAAGAGATCGTCTTGGGCAGCATTACCAGCGGCGCGGCCAACGATATTGAACGGGCCACTTCCCTTGCCCGTCATATGGTGTGTGAATGGGGCATGAGTGAGCGGCTGGGCCCCTTGTCCTTTAATGACGAGTCCGGAGAGATTTTTTTGGGACGCGATCTGGGGCATACCAAAAATTACAGCGAGCAGACCGCCATGGCCATTGACGAAGAGATCCGGGCGATTGTAATCCGCAACTATAGCCGGGCCCAGCAGCTCATTCAAAGTCATCGGGACAAGCTGGATGCTGTTGCCGCGCTGCTTTTGGAACGCGAAACCGTGGAAGGAGACGAAATCCGTCGTTTGGTTTTTGGGGACGAGGCAGTCAAGACCGAAGAAGAGGAAGAAAATTTCAAGGTCGATACGGCAACGGATGATGCTTCTTCCCCGTCTGAAGGGACAGCTTCCAATACTGAACCCTCTGCGCCGTCTTTGCCCCCCGAGACGCCCCTGTCATGATTCGTCCAGAGAATTCCTTTTTGGTGGGGAAGAACGCAAAGATCGATCTTGTGCGACCATGCGTCATGGGGATTCTCAATGTAACCCCCGACTCATTTTACGATGGAGGGCGCTATGTACGTCTGGAACAGGCGCTGGGACAGGCGAGGAAAATGGTGGCGGAAGGCGCAGCCATCATTGATGTCGGTGGTGAAAGCAGTCGTCCCGGTGCGGAAGCAATTACAGCGGAAGAAGAACTCGAACGGGTTATCCCGGTTGTAGAGCATCTTCATGCGGAACTTCCCGTACCCTTGTCGGTGGATACCTGGAAAAGCGTAGTGGCGCGTGAAGCGCTGGCCGTCGGCGTGGATTTTGTTAACGACGTGGGAGGATTGTGGCGGGATCCCGCCATGGTGAAGGTGGTTGCCGAAGCGGGGGCAGGGCTGTTCATTATGCATGCGCGAGGTACTCCCCGGGAAATGCAGCAACTTGCGGAGTATGGCGATGTTGTCGGGGAAGTGAGGGCCTTTCTGAAAAATAAGATGGATTTGGCCCTTTCTGCCGGCATTCCGCAGGAGCGGATAGCTCTTGATCCAGGTATCGGCTTTGCCAAAAATCCGCAGGACAATCTGGAGCTTCTTGGCCATCTTCGAGAGTTTCGGACTTTGCAGGCGCCTCTTCTGTTGGGGGTTTCCCGCAAAAGTTTTTTGGGCACGCTTCTGGGGCGTTCTCGTCCGGAGGAGTTATTGTCTGGTACATTGGCGACGATTGCGCTGGGGGTGGCAGCCGGAGTAAAAATTTTTCGGGTGCATGATGTACAGGCAGTGCAGGATGCCGTTGAAACGGCGTGGGCTATTTGTCGTCAAGGTTTTGCTCCTGAAAATGGAGGCGCGGAAGAATGAACGAATTTTGGGAGCTGTTTAAAAATTTTCGTTGGCTTGATGGCGTTGATATTCTGTGTGTTGCATTTCTCGTCTATCGAGTGATCTTGCTGATCAAGGGAACGCGCGCCGTCCAGATGCTGGTAGGCTTGTTCATTATTGGCTTTGTCTATATCGGTTCGAGACTGCTTGGCCTCTTCACCCTTCAATGGATATTGGACGGTTTTCTTTCCTCGCTGGTGCTGGTAGTGGTTATCCTGTTTCAGAGCGATATCCGGCGGGCGCTTATCAACGTTGGGAAAAAACCCTTTTTCAGCGATTCATCCTCCCGGGAAGAAGGTGAAATTATTGACGAACTGGTGCGAGCCTGCGTCACATTGGCCAGCCGCAAAATCGGCGCGTTGATTGTGATCGAGCGGGAAACCGGTCTCCGCGATATACTGGAGATTGGGGTAGAAATTGATGCCAAGGTGGTGGCTGAGCTCATTATCTCCATATTTCTTCCCTATTCCCCGATCCATGATGGTGCCCTGATTCTTCAGCAGGGGAGATTGAAACGCGCCGGTTGCTTTCTGCCGCTTTCCCAGAATCCGGATATCAACAAGAGCCTTGGAACCCGGCATCGCGCCGCTATTGGCCTGACCGAATTGGTTGATGCTGTAGTGGTGGTGGTTTCGGAAGAAACTGGAAAGATTTCTGTGGTGGTGGGAGGCAAAATCACCCGTGATATGAACTCTTCCACTCTGCCTCGTATTCTCAAGCGTTTGCTGGAGCCTTCTAAGAAATGATGAAGATGATTTTTGAAAACTGGCCGGTCAAAATTCTCTCTTTGTTTATCGCGGTGGTTATATGGGTGTTTATCACCGGAGAGCAAGTCGCCGAAGTCGGTTTTTCGATTCCCCTGGAGTTGAAGAACATTCCCAAAGGCTTGATGGTAGTCAATTCGATTCCCGGCGTTATTGATGTGCGTTTGAGCGGCCCCCGCACCATTTTGTCCAGTATTCGTCCTGGAGAGTTAAATCTGACGCTGGATTTGCAGAATGCCCGTCCGGGTATGACCAGTTTTGGACGGCTGGAAAATCGCATCCATGTTTCCAGTGCGCTGAAAGTTTCCCGTGTTTCTCCGGCATCCCTGGATGTGCGGCTGGAAGAAGTGGAGGAGAAACTGGTGCCTGTGCGGGTGATGATGAACGGTATTCCGGCGGAGTCTTACCGGTTGGCCGATGTGGAGGTCAATCCCAAAATGGTGATGGTGAGCGGCCCGCGCAATGAACTTCGGAAGATCCACGAAGTTTCTACAGGGACAGTCGATATCGCGCATCTTGAGAAAAATCTCGCGGTGAAAGTGCCGCTTAATTTTGATGGAGATCATGTGTCTTTGGGCGATGTCCATGAAGTGCATGTGCGTATTTTTTTGGAAAAACTGAAACCGGAATTGCCACCGGAAGATGTTGTCCCCGAGACGGAAGAACCGGTTGCCCCCTAGCCTGAGGAGCTTGAGTCGTGGGGGAACAGGGGGGAAACGGGCGGATCCAAAAAGGAAAAGAAGATTATGGCTGAGAAAATGTTTGGTACAGATGGAGTGCGGGGTATTGCCAACGTCGGTTTTTTGAGCGTCGAGAATGTGCTGCGTTTGGGAAGAGCAGCGGCCTATGTCTTCAGGAATGGCAATCGCCGCAGTCGCATTGTCATCGGCAAGGATACCCGAATTTCCGGTTATATGATCGAAAATGCCCTGGTAGCCGGCATCTGCTCCATGGGCTGTGATGTTTTGCTGGTGGGGCCCCTGCCAACACCGGGAATAGCTTTTATCACCACGTCAATGAGAGCGGATGCCGGAGTGGTTATCTCGGCCTCGCACAATCCTTTTGAGGATAATGGCATCAAGTTTTTTGGGCCCGAAGGTTTCAAGTTGCCGGACGAAGTGGAAAACCGAATCGAGGAGCTGGCAGTTTCCGCCAAAATTGATTCGCTGCGTTCCACTGCAGAAGAGGTGGGCAAGGCTTTCCGAATTGATGATGCGCAGGGACGCTATATCGTTTTTGCCAAAAGCTCGTTTCCCCGCGATCTGGATCTCAATGGTTTGAAAATTGTAGTGGATTGCGCCAACGGAGCAGCCTATCGGGTAGCGCCGGCGGTTTTTTCCGAATTGGGCGCAGAGGTGATAACGATCGGCGCAAACCCGGATGGCGTCAACATCAACGCCGGAGTGGGTTCACTACATCCTGAAGCATTGGCGGCTGCGGTGGTGGAAAAACACGCCGATCTGGGGCTGGCTCTGGATGGTGATGCAGATCGGGTGATCTTTGTCGACGAGTTTGGCGAGGTGGTGAATGGCGACAAACTTATGGCCATCTGCGGTCGTCGAATGCTTCGCGAACGACGTCTGGTGAAGAATACCGTGGTGGCTACGGTAATGAGCAACATGGGGCTGGAACTGGCGCTTCGCGAGTTGGGCGGCAAGCTGGTGCGTTCCGCGGTCGGAGATCGTTATGTGGTGGAGATGATGCGTCAGGAAGGGTACAACTTGGGTGGTGAGCAGTCCGGCCACATGATTTTTCTCGATCACAACACTACCGGTGATGGTCTGATCTCCGCTTTGCAGGTGCTGAGTATCATACAAAGAGAGCGGAAGCCTCTTTCCGAACTGGCCAAGGTCATGATTTCACTGCCGCAGGTGCTGCTTAATGTGCGTGTCAGAGAACGGCGTGACATTGCCAGCGTGCCACGTATCGCCCAAGCCATAAAAGATGTCGAGGCAGTATTAAATGGCAAAGGACGGACGGTAATTCGCTATTCCGGTACGGAACCGCTTGTGCGGGTTATGCTGGAAGGCGAAAACAAGCAGCAAATAGCAGACCTTGCCGAACAAATTGCCGGAGCCATTCGGGAGGAGTTGGGCTGATGGCGGTTGTTGGTT